>CAZMLP010001004.1:0-2627 GCA_964566745.1 uncultured Verrucomicrobiota bacterium
GACTGGTCGCTCGCCCTGCCCGGCTGGCGCGCGGTCTATGCCGCCGTGCTCGGAGCCAACGGCCTGCGGGATGAGGCCCGACGCGTCGCCAGCGCCATCCCGCTCGACCGCCTCAAGGTGGAGGAGCGTCTGCTCGTGCAACCGTTTTTGTAATATAATGCCGCCGCCCTTCCACGCGATGTTTCAGCTCGTTTTATATCGTATTTCGACATCGGTTTTCGATATATTGACCGTCATGCGCGACGTTGATCGGGAAATTCTCCTGGGGTTCTGGAAAGTTCACATCCTGCATCACGCGGGCGAGGCTCCGGTCCACGGCCAATGGATGCTCGAGGAATTACGCCATCACGGTTACGCGCTCAGCCCGGGCACATTGTATCCCCTCCTCCACCGCATGGAGCGGCGGGGCTGGTTGAAAAGTCGTGTCCCCCGGGAGGGCGGACGCCGCGCCCGGCGAACCTACCGGCTTACCGGCAAAGGCGGAAAAGTCCTCCGCCTGGTCCGCCGCCAATTGGAGGAATTGTTCCGCGAGGTCGCCCCTTAAAACCATAGTCCCTGTTAACTCCCCCGTTATGAAAAATATCTCCCGCGTTCCCTCCTTGCTCCTGACGGTGATGCTGGCCTGCTCCTTGTTCATTGGCATGCATCGATCCACGTCCCCGTTGCACGCGGCGGATGCCCCCGCGCCTTCTTCCAATTCCGATTTGTCCGCGCTCCAGGCGGAGGTCCAGCGGTTGAAGGGCCTGGTTCCCGACCAGTCCCATGCGATGGCCGATGTCGGCTATCATTTCGCCAATCTGTGGTTCGCGGCCGGCAACACGAACTGGCCACTGGCAAAGTTCTATTTCGACGAGACCCGTTCGCATTTGAACTGGGCCGTTCGCATCATCCCGGTGCGCAAGACGCCAGCCGGCCAGGACCTCGACCTGAAGGGAATCCTCGGCGCGATCGACAACACCATTTTCAGCGAAGTGGGGCGATCAATCGACTCGCGGGACAAAACCAAATTCGTCGTCGCCTACAAGCAGGCCATCGAGGGCTGCTATTCCTGCCACAAGGCCGCCGGCAAACCCTATCTCCGTCCGCAAATCCCTCTGGCCCCGCCGCAACCAATCCTCAACTTCGATCCGGACGCCAAATGGCCGGAGTGATCCCTCAGAAGAGCCGCCGAGCCGGGAGTTTGGACGGGGTGATGGGTCCGTTCCTGAAACTCGGATTAATCTCGTTTGGCGGGCCGGTCGCGCATCTCGCCTATTTTCGCGAGGAGTTCGTGCGGCGACGCGCCTGGCTTTCCGATCTGGACTACGCGGATTTGGTCGCGCTTTGTCAGTCGTTGCCCGGCCCGGCCAGCAGCCAGGTGGTCTTTGCGCTCGGCATGCGACGCGCCGGTTGGCCGGGCGCATTGGCCGCCGCCGCCTGCTTCACCACGCCTTCCGCCATCCTCATGATTCTCTGCGCCCGGTTTGTGACAGCGGCGGGCGATCTTTCAAAAGCGGGCTGGTTGCATGGCCTGAAACTCACGGCGGTTGCGGTCGTGGCGCAAGCGGTCTGGGGGATGGGCCGCTCCCTCTGCCCGGACTGGCCCCGCGTCGCGTTGGCCGTTGCCGCCAGCGCAATGGCGATGGCGTTCCCTTCCCCGGCCACGCCGGTCTTTTTAATCGCCATCGGGACTCTTGCCGGGTGGTTGCTTTATCGACACGCCATTCCCCAAGCAGAACCGGCGGCAGACCATTCCGCGCGCAAGGAGACCCGGGCGGGGGCGTTCGCGCTCGGCTTGTTCATTCTCCTGCTCGTTGGTTTGCCCCCGCTTGCAGCCGTCACCGGAAATCACGCGGTCGCGTTGTTCGACAGCTTCTATCGCTCGGGATCGCTGGTGTTCGGGGGTGGTCATGTGGTCTTGCCGTTACTACGCGCGGAGATGGCGACCCGCGGTTGGGTGAGCGACGACGCGTTGCTGGCGGGCTACGGCCTGGCGCAAGCTGTGCCGGGCCCGCTCTTCACCTTCGCGGCGTACCTCGGCGCGATGATTCACGGGCCGTCGCGGGCGTGGCTCGGCGGCCTGTGGTGCCTCCTCGGTATTTTCCTGCCCGGCTGGCTGCTCATTGGCGGCGTGCTGCCATTTTGGTCCCGGCTGCGAAATCGCGCTTGGAGCCGAGCCGCTTTGCATGGCGCGAACGCGGTGGTGGTGGGCCTGCTCTTCGCGGCGTTTTGCCATCCGGTATGGACCGAAGGCGTGCATGATTTCCGCGACGCATTGGCGGCGGCGCTGCTTTGGACGCTGCTAAACATTTTCCGCGTTCCCGCCTGGGCTGTCGTGACACTCGCAGGAGCGGCCGGACAATGGATGTCGCGGTAGTTCCGAAATGAGGGCCTCGCCGGCGCTGTCATTCCGGCAACACAATATTCGCTGGAGCCTTGCCTGTGCCCGGGCGCTCAAACTTGTCGCCGAATTTCGTGAAGCCGCTCACGAAGCCGCCGTGCGACAGGAAAAACTGTCCATTCTCGACGCCCATGAACCGGTCGAAACGATCCGCGCGGCCCGTGGCGTCATGGCTAAATGTGGCGGTGGTCAACTCCTTCCACTGGCCGTCAGCGGTGCGAATCCATTGGTTGCCATAAAGCGCCTT
>CAZMLP010001005.1:0-6183 GCA_964566745.1 uncultured Verrucomicrobiota bacterium
TTTCCAAAAATTCAAGGATGGCATGGGGCATCTGCACGCGCGTGTGACGATGTCCGGGATGAAATTGATCCATGTCACCCCGCCAGTTTTCGACGCGCTTCCACTGAAAGGGCGCACGTTGCCAGCGGGTCGCGAGACGTATCCGCAGCCTTACGAAGGCTATGATGACGTGTTAACCCGTTATTCCGAGTGGCTGATGGGCCAGCGGACCAACGGTTGGGAGGTGGTGGACGCGCACACTCCCATGGTTCAATACCTGCAAGCGCGCCGCCGCACCCAGCCAGATTTCAAGTTTGCCGGGGACGGTGTCCACGCGGACGCGATGGGCCATTGGGTGATTGCCCAACAACTGTTGCAGGAGATGCGGGTCATGGGCGGCACGTCCATTCCATCTGTGGATTTGGAGCAGTTGAAAGTAATGGGCAACCACGATGGAAAGGTGACGCGCGGGGAAAACGGGGCCTTTCAATTCACCTGGAACACGGACGAATCCGCGCCGCGCGACCCGTCATGGGATGCCGACGCGGTGATGGGAACGTACCAGCGCTGGTTTCGGATTCACGCGGTTCGTTTCATGAAGGCGCCGGAGCGGATGTATGACGTGTTTGAGGGAGACAAGTTGATCGCCACGCAAACCCGCGCGGGCATCAATGGCCTGGGACTGGACGAACTGCCGGACAGCAGCATCGCCCGGCGTGGCCGGGAACTCCTGAGATTGCTGCGGCAAAAAAACCAAATGATGACGGACGCGTGGCTAACCCAAACCGGGCACAAACGACCGGGCATGGCGACGGGATTGCCGTTGGCGGAGGCGCAGGCGAAAGCGGCCGAGTTGGAGAAACAGATTCGCCCATTGACCGAGAATTATACACTCAACCTGACCATCAAGCCGAGTTCCGCGCCGTTTCCAGGCAAGCGGTCGGATTGGAACGGTTTCGACCGTTATGACTTTATCGCGCGGCAGAAGATGTTGACCGTCGTCGCACCCAAGAATCCCGCTCCCGGCCGGCCGTGGGTGTGGCACGGCGAATTCTTTGGCCACAAACCCGCGCCGGACATCGCCCTGCTGGGCAAGGGATTTCACATCGTCTATGCGTCGATTCCCAATCTGCTGGGTGGACCGGAAGCGGTGCGTCACTGGAATTACATTTATCGTGAGATGACCAACACTTACCAACTCGCCCCGAAGGTCGCGCTGGTCGGATTGAGTCGCGGCGGCCTGTACTGCTATAATTGGGCCGAGGCGAATCCTGACAAGGTGGCGTGCATCTATGGCGACGCGCCAGTCTGCGACTTCAAGAGTTGGCCGGGTGGCAAAGGCAAATCGAAAGGCAGTCCGCAGGATTGGCAGTTCGTGATGTATCAGTACGGTTTCAAAACCGAGGCGGAGGCGCTGGCTTACGCGAAAAATCCGATCGACAATCTCGCCCCGCTGGCGGCGGCAAAGGTGCCGTTGCTTCACGTGTACGGCGACGCGGACGACGTCGTGCCCTGGGAGGAAAACACAAAAATTCTTGCCGAGCGCTACCGGCAACTGGGCGGCGAGATAGTGCTGATCGCCAAGCCGGGTGTCGGACACCACCCGCACGGATTGGACGACTCGGCGCCGATCATCGATTTCATTGCCACCAATTCGCTGCCAAAAGAAAGCGCGACTCCGGCAAAATAGTTTCGGACAAACGGCGCCGATGGTGAATATTCGAGTCGTGATCCCAGTAAATATATCATGACTCGCTGGCGTGCGCGGAGCGGGTGGTCTTTGAACCAATGGCGGCAGACGACGTTGCTGGCCAGCGCGGTGGCGTGGGTTTTCACCGTGGTCGCGGATGATTTCCAGGGATCGACGCACCAGGTGGCTTACGAGGAGGAGCCGATCCGCTACAGCCAGCAGACGCCGGACGATGCGGTGGCCCGATTGCAAAAAAGGATCGATCAAGGCGAGGTGCAGTTGAAGTTCGATCCCAAGTTCGGCTATTTGCCGTCCGTGCTGGAGGCGTTGAAGATTCCGCGATCCTCGCAGATGCTGGTTTTTTCCAAGACCTCGCAACAGCGGCAATGGATCAATCCCCACAATCCGCGCGGCCTCTATTTCAATGATGACGTGTATGTCGGTTACATTCCCGGCGCGCCGTTGATGGAGGTTGCGGCGGCGGATCCGAGGCTGGGCGGCGTCTTTTACACGTTGGATCAAGCGGAATCGACCCGGCCAAAGTTCCGTCGCGAGGCGCAATGCCTCCAATGCCATGGCGAATCGCGGACGCTCGGCGTGCCGGGCTTTTTCGTGCGATCCATCGCCACGGATGAAACGGGCGAGCTCGACACCGGCAGTGAGGTCTCGAATGTCACGGATCGAACGCCGCTCGCGGATCGCTGGGCTGGCTGGTACGTGACCGGAATGCACGGCAACCAGTCCCACCGGGGCAATTTGATTGGCGCTGACGACTTCGCCCGGCATGAGAAGAAACCCGCGTATCTGGGCAATCTAAGCGCTCTGGATCGCTTCTTCGACCAGCGAAAATTTCCGGCGGCGGGCAGCGACATTGTCGCGCTCATGGTGCTGGAGCATCAAGCGCGGATGCATGACTACATCACGCGGCTGGGTTACGAGACACGGATCATGATGGCGACCTACGGTCACATCCGCTACCTCAACACCCAGGTCAACGCGTTCCTGCGATACCTGCTTTTCACCGAGGAGGCCCCGTTGTCAGCCATGATTCGCGGCAATCCCGAGTATGCGAAAGCATTCGAGGCGCAAGGACCCCGCGACTCGCGCGGCCGGTCGTTGCGGGATCTGGATTTGAAGACGCGACTGTTTAAGTATCCGTGCAGTTTCCTCATCTACGCCGAGTCGTTCGACCAAATGCCCGGCAACATGCGCGAGACCATCTATCGACGATTGTGGGATATTCTCCATGGGGAGGACAGGAACCCGGACTTCGGGCGAATCGCGGCCTCGGAGCGGAGCGCAATCTTGGAGATTTTACGCGAGACGAAGGCAGGGCTGCCGGCGTATTGGAAAGTGGAGAGCGGCGCGCCGCCCGCTTCCCGGGAAAAGGCTGGGAACTAACCTTCCGCCATCCGTGAAATTGTCTCGTCCGTGGCAAGGTCGGCAAGCAACTCCGCCACTCTTTTCGACTGCCCCCACAACACGAGGTCCGGCGCAATCTCCGCCAGCGGCGCCAGCACGAATCGCCGCTGGTGCGCGCGCGGGTGGGGCAGGGTGAGGCGCGCGCAATCACGTGTTTCGGTGCCGAAGGCAATCAAGTCCAAGTCGAGCGGGCGCGGTTCGTTCAGCACCACTTTGGGACGGCGGCCGTATTCCTTTTCAAGCTGCTGCAAATGTTCCAGCAAGGTCTCCGGCGTTTCGCCCGGCAAAGTTTCCAAGCCGACCACCGCGTTTACGAACGGCGGCGAACCGGGCGGGCAATCCACCGGGGATGTCTTCCACAGCGAGGATTTCAGCAGCGGCGAGGAGCCGAGCTTTGCGAGGCGGTCCATCGCATCGCGGAGGATTTGCACAGAGTCGCCCAAGTTGGAGCCGAGGGCGACGAAGGCAACGGGCATGGCGCACATCCGGCTCAGGTCAGGCCGAGCACGTTTTCCATGTTGTAGAGGCCCGGCTTTTGGTGGACGACCCATTGCGCCGCGCGCAACGCGCCATTGGCAAAGGTCTCGCGACTGGAGGCTTTATGGGTCAACTCGATGCGCTCGCCGTTGGTCGAAAAAATCACCGTGTGGTCGCCCACCACGTCGCCGCCGCGCAACGAGTGCATGCCAATCTCGGTCGCGGTCCGCTCGCCGACGATGCCGTGACGGCCGTGGCGGATCACCTCTTTCAACTGCTGTTTGCGCACCTCGGCAAGGATTTCCGCCAGCGTAGTGGCCGTACCGCTCGGCGCGTCTTTTTTCAACCGGTGGTGCATCTCGACCACTTCGAGATCGAAACTCGGCCCAAGAATTTCTGTCGCCTTGCGCGTGAGCCAGAAGAGTGTGTTTACCCCGGTGGAATAGTTCGATGCCCAGACCATCGGGATGCGCGATTGAAGCGCGGCGATCTCCGCCTTCTCGCCGTCCTGATGGCCGGTCGTGCCGATGACAATCGCCTTGCCGTGCTCGGCGCAAAGCTTGGCCACGCTCAACGTGGCGTTATGGAAACTGAAATCAATGACCGCGTCCGCGCCTTTGATCACAGCCCCTAAATCATCGCCAACATCCACTTGCCCGACGACACGCAACTCGGGATTTCGGGCGGCGCACGAGATGAGCATCTGGCCCATTCGCCCCTTCGCGCCAGTAATGACAAGATTAGTCATGGCAGGGAGGGGGGTTACTTGAGCACGCCGCAGGCGGTCAAAGTTTGGCGCAAAACCTCGCGATTTTTCGACGACATGGGGACCATCGGCAAACGGATGTCTTCTGTCATCACGCCCTGCATGGCAAGCGCGGCCTTGATGGGCGCGGGATTGGTCTCGATGAACAAGTCCTTGAACAGCGCGTAATACTTCTGGTGCAGCTTCAAGGCGATGCCTGGTTTGCCCATCGCAAAGGCCTTCACCATGTGCGAGACCTCCTTCGGAATGATATTCGATGCCACACTAATCACTCCGTCCGCGCCGACGGACATGAAGGGCAGGGTGAGGGCGTCATCACCGCTGAGGATGACGAAATCCTTCCCCATCGCCGCGCGAAGCTGGCTCACGCGGTCCGCGTTGCCACCCGCTTCTTTGATGCCGATGATGTTGACGCTGTCGTGCGCCAGGCGATCCACCGTGTCGATGGCAATCTCGACGCCGCAACGTCCGGGAATGCTGTAGAGGATGATCGGGAGGTTGGTGGCGCGGGCAATGGCATGAAAATGCTGGAACAAGCCCTCTTGCGTCGGCTTGTTGTAATAGGGAGCCACTTGCAGGGAGGCGTCCGCCCCGGCGTCCTCCGCCGCCTTGGTGAGGTACATCGCCTCGGAAGTCGAATTGCCGCCGGTGCCGGCGATCACCTTGATCCTCCCGTGCGCGAACCTCACGGCCAGCTCAATGACCCGGATGTGCTCTTCAAAGCTGACCGTGGGAGATTCCCCGGTTGTCCCCACCGGCACGATGCCATCGACCCCGCCCTTGATCTGCGCCTTGACGAGCTTCTCCAAGGCAGCCTCGTCCAGTTTGCCATCGCGGAACGGGGTGACAATCGCAGTATAAGTTCCAGTGAACGGTCGGGCCGTTGCATTCGTGCTCATAATTTTCGCGGGCGGTAACTTCCGGGAAATCGAATCCTTTGGCTAGTCCGATTTTTGGAGGGTCTCGGCGCTCTCCATTCGCACCCGGCTTGCAAAATAGGACATCGGATCCCTGTGTCAAACTTGCGAGGGGTGCCCTGTCGGCACGTGTCGCTCACGCGCTTTGCACCGTTCATCTCCTTCTGCGACGTTGCCCGCAAATGACCGTCCATGAGGCGATTCCTTGGCGGCGGCTGCTGCTGCCGCCGGGATGGTGAACGCCGTGGCGGGTGGAGGGACGCTGATCACTTTCCCGACGCTTCTCCTGTTCGGTGTATCGCCGATCACCGCCAACGCCACCAGCACGCTGGCGTTGTTCTTTGGGACGGTGGGCAGCATAACGGGATACCGAAAACATCTCGCGGCCGCCTTGCCGTGGTTCATGAAATTCGGGCCGGTCAGTGCCATTGGTGGCGTGCTGGGCGGACTGATCCTCACGCGCTCTGGAGACACGGTGTTCGCGCACTTGGCGCCATTCTTGATTCTGTTCGCCACCGTTCTGTTTGTTCTGAAGGGGGTTATCGCCCCGCACACCAAGCCCGGCGCGGATCAAGGCCCCTCCTCAAAGGCGCTCTGGGGCGCGCTGGCGTTTCAATTTTTGGTGGCCCTGTATGGCGGATACTTTGGGGCGGGAATCGGCATTCTGATGCTCGCAACCCTGGGACTCATGGGGTTGCGAGATATTCACGAAATGAACACCTTGAAGACGCTGCTCGCCACGTTGATCAATCTGGTGGCGTCGGTCTGGTTCGTGGCGAACGGCTTGGTGGACTGGCCGCGCGCGGGAGTGATGACGGCCGGGGCATTGTGCGGCTTCTACACGGGCGCGCATTTCGCGTAACGCATTCCGGGGAATCAAGTGCGCGGGCTGGTCACGGCCGTCGGCTTCACGATTTCCGCCGTGATGTATT
>CAZMLP010001006.1:0-3104 GCA_964566745.1 uncultured Verrucomicrobiota bacterium
CACGCCCTGCCCCGTCAACGTGCCAATGGTCACGACGCCCCGCTCATCCACTCTTGAGATTTCCTTGTCGTTCGAATCAAACGCGGCAAGCCGGCTCACGTCCCGTGTGCTGCCATCCGCGTAATGCGCCGTCACCAGCAACCGTTGCCGCGCGCCTTTGTGATACCGTCGCTCTTTGGGAAAAACCGTGATGCCTTCGAGCGCCGGCTCGTTTGTGAGGCGATAGGCCATTCCCTCCGCGATCCAGCGCGTCAATAATTGCCACGTTTCCGAGCCGCGTTCGAATCGTAGCCCTCCTTCGTGCGGCAACGTCGTGGTCGGTTTCTTCAGAATCAAGCTCTCCGCCGGAGCCGCCGGAAACACTCGTCGTCCACGATCCTCCTTTACAATTTCCGCGTAATCGCCCGCCGGGTCGTAGGAAAAGACCGACAGCTTGAAACCGTTTTGCCCGTCAGCCTTGGCGTGGCAGGACCCCGCGTTGCAACCTGCCTTGCTCAACACCGGAAGCACGTCCCTCACAAAGCTGGCCGGGGCCACGGTCATAACACCGGCTGGCACGCCGCCCTTGCCGGTGACGCGCACGGAAACTTCGGCTCGCTTGCCGCCTGCCTCCACCGTCAACACACCCGCCCCCACGCCAGTGGCAAACAACTCGCCCGTCACGTCCACGCGAAACGGGGCGCCGGCACTCGCGACAAATTTAGCCTGCGGCGTGAGATCGACCTCAAAGCCGTCCGCCACCTTGCCCGTGACCAACACACGCTGGCGGGAAGAATCGGGGGACAACTCCAAGCGCGCCGGCTCCACCGAAATCGATGCCACTTTCTCCATGGCCAATACCGGCCCCGCGCTTGTCCCTCCTTGCGCCTCGCTTTTGGTCGGCGAGGGGATGACCAACGAAGCGGCCCGCACCTTCAAGTTGGCCCTCGCGCCAGCGTGCGGGCCAATGGCCGCGACCAATTTGCCTTTGTCATTCCACACCCGCACCACGCCATCCTGCCCTCCGGCAAAAACCAGTCTGCCGTCCGCCGTGACATCGACACATTGCAGGGCCTCGTCGGCGTGTCCCAGTTTGCGCTGGTCAGCCGAGGCCGAGCTTTGCTCGCCCGTGTGCGCCTTGAGATTCCGATACGTGAACGCGTCGCCAGTGTCTGTGACCGCCACGAGCATTTTGCCGCCACCCGGCCAAGCCACGCCGGTGACGCCAGCGGCGGAATCGCCCAGCGTCACGATTTTCTCGCGCGTGGCGATGTCCCACACTTTGAGTTGCTTGTCCGCGCCGCCGCTCAATACCTGCGTCGCATTGGTATTGAAGGCCACTGCCAAAACTTGGGCGGTGTGGCCCTCAAGCCGCGCCGTCTCCTTTCGGGTCGCCACATCCCAAACCTTGATCAACCGGTCCCCGCCAGTCGTGACCAGTTGCTTGCCATCACGGCTGAAGTCCAGACTAAACACCGTGTCACCATGCGCGACCCAGGACTCAAACGCCTTCCCGTCAGGCAAGTTCAACACCCGGGCGTAACCGCCCCGGCCGGCCACCCCGTCCGCCAGGACCAGGCGCGTTCCGTCCGGCGAAAACTGCGCCGCAGTCACACGCCCCGCGAGGCCCGTCTCCCATTCGCGCTCCAGTTTCAGGTTGTCGCCACTCCACAAACTCAGATGCCGCCAGGCGCCTGCCGCGAGCCGCTTGCCGTCCGGGCTCCAAGCGAGGCACTGAATCGCGTCCAATGCGGCTTCGCGTTGCGCCAGCACCGGAAAATTTGTGGACGATCCATCGTGCAGGACGAGCGAGCCTCCCCGCGCCACCGCCAATCGCTTGCCGTCCGGGGAAAGGGCCAACGCCAACACGGGTTGATATGCCGCCGGTAACGCCGCCAGCTTGACGGGCAATTTGGGGTCCTCTTCCGAAAGCGCGGCTTGGTTCCAAGTGGCGCCGGCTTGCACCCAATCGCGCAACACTTTGATCTGCGCCTCGGCGAGTTGTTTCTTTGGCGGCATGTGCGGGTCAGCATCCGCGGCCAGCGCCTTTACGAGCGGACTTGCCTCAGGCTTTCCCGGCGACACCACCGGCCCTTCCTCGCCGCCCTTTAGCAGCCCCTCCCCGGATGTCAGCACCAGGCCGCCTTTTTTCTTCTCCTCGTTGTGGCAGGCAAAGCACTCCGCCTTGAGGACCAACATCGCGGCCCGGGCCGCCGCGACTCTCTTGGCGTCCGGCCCGCCGGCCGTCGCCTCCAAAGCGCCGCCCCCGGCCAACCGCCACAGACTGGCCGCCACGACAAAAAGGAATAAGGCGCGGACGCGTTTCAAACGGACTTTCACGGGCTACTGGCCCAGCCTAGCTTGGACGCCCCGCTCCCGGCAAATATTCTTGCCTGCAAGGAACGCGGGCGGCGGATTTCCCAAAAGAACGCTCGCCACCGGCGTGGAACCTGAATTTAATCGCCGCAACTCAGTCCATGTAATGTCATGAAATTGCATTCTTTTTGCGCCATCTTTGCCGCGTCTGCCGGTTTGGCGGGTCTTGCGCCCTTGCATGCCGCCGATCCCGCGCCCACCCCTACCCCGTCCGGCCCCCAAACGGACGGTTCGTTCCGCAAGGTCATTCTCGACGCGGACCACGAGGTTGACGGCGTCCTCCAGGACACCATCAAGGACCCTATGGAAATCGCCGTGGCCCCGGACGGACGGGTGTTCATGGCCGAGCGCGCCGGGGTGATCAAGATGTGGTCGCCGGACAAAAAGGAAACCGTCGTGATCGCGCGCATCCCCGTTTTTGACGGCTTGGAGGAGGGCATGCTGGGCATCACTTTGGATCCCAACTTCGCCCAAAATCACTGGATTTACCTGAACCACTCGCTCACCGAGATCAAACCCGACGCGAAGGGAGAGAAGTCCGGCATCATCCGGGTATCGCGCTACACGCTGGCGGATGACAAACTCGATCTCGCCTCTGAAAAGGCGATCATCGACATCCCCACGCAACGCGAGCAGTGCTGCCACGTCGGCGGCTCGCTCACGTTCGACTCGGAAGGCAACCTCTACGTTTCCGTCGGTGATAACACCAATCCGTTTGATTCAGACGGCTACTCGCCGGTCGATGAGCG
>CAZMLP010001007.1:0-2495 GCA_964566745.1 uncultured Verrucomicrobiota bacterium
TGCGCCTTTTGTTTGGCCTTGGAAAGCGCGGGAAGCAGCATGCCCGCCAGAATCGCGATAATGGCGATCACCACCAGCAATTCGATCAAGGTGAAGCCGCCCTGATGGCGTGCGGCATGCCTCCGCCTCTTGATAGTTGATTTTGGTTTCACAATCACCCGCCCAGTAGGAACCCGCCGGGCCTGTTCAACAGGGTAAATCGAGCCAATCCTTTCTCAAGACGCTTTCTCCCACCTGCCGCCCTGTCCCGCGAGCCGGATGACCGGCCCGGCCCCTGCGGCGGCATCCTCCGGGTCGTGGGTCACCATCAAAGTCGGCAGCCCCTTGCCCCGCAAATGAGTGAACACGAACTGACGGAACTGGCGGCGCGTCTCCGGGTCAAGTTTCCCGAACGGCTCGTCCAGGAGCAACGCGCGCGGTTCGGAGAGCAATACCCGCATCACGCTGACCCGCGCCCGTTGCCCGCCAGAGAGCGTGGCTGGATCGCGGTCGGCGAATCCCGCCAAGCCCGCCTCTGCCAGCGCCTGCTCCACCCGCAGGCGGCGCATTGGTCTCGGGCGAACGTCCGGCGACAAAGCAAAGGCCAGGTTCTGCCCAACCGAAAGGTGGGGAAAAAGCAAATCATCCTGAAAAAGAATGCCAAGGCGGCGGGCCTCCGGCGGCAAATGGCAGAGATCCACACCCTCAATCGCGGCGCTGCCGGTCGCCGTGAAAGCTCCCGGCAAAGTACCACAAAGCCAGGCCAGCAGGCTCGATTTTCCGCAACCGCTTTCCCCCATGAGCGTCACCACCCCGCCGCGCGGCACAGAAAGCGTGAGCGAAGCGATCAAGACGCGGTCCGGCAACCGCAGGGTCATGTCCCGAATGACCAGGGCATCCGTGCTCATGAGGCGAATCGCATTCCCTGCCGGTGGCGGAACAGCCACGCCGGCACCATGGCCGCGAGCAGGAATGCCAGCAACGGCAACATCATTTGCAACAAGGCATACAAGCTCACCAGCCGGTCGTCACCGCCCGCCGACAACGTGACCGCCTCGGTGACGAGCGTCACATAACGCCCGCTGCCGGCAAAAAGAGTGGGCAAATAAAGCCCGAGGCTCACAGCAAACCCGACCGCGCCCGCCGTCAAAATGGGCCGTAACAGCATGGGCAGCTTGATACGGAGGAACACGCGCATTGGCGTCGCTCCGAGGCAGAGGCCGGTGCGGCGATACCGCTCGTCCCAAGCGCGATATACGTCCGACAACGAAAGAAACACGTAGGGAAACACGAAGATCAGATGCATCCAGACGAGCGCCATCCATTTGCCATCCAACCGTGCCAAGATCAGGAGAATTTGAGCGCCAAACAAAAAGGCGACCTGCGGAACAAGCAACGGCGCATAGAGAACCCCGCTTGCCCCGGCCCAACTTCGCCGTCCTGTGGCCGCCTCCCTCTCCAGCACAGCAACCGCCAGAGCCAGGGCAATCACAGCCGTGCAAACACCCGTTGCCACAGTGGTTAACAAAGCATCCCCAAGGCCTGGCAGATGCCGGCGCCAATTGGCGAATGTTAATTCGGCAGGAAACACACCAGGAAAGCGCCAAGCTCCCGCGAACGACCACAGGACCAGGCAAACTAGCCCCAACAGCACCATGCCTTGGATCACGGTCATCGCGCTTCCGGCCAGGATTCGCGGCAGCGCCTCGCCACCGCCGCGCCGACCGGACTCAATCCACACTCTGCCAAGAAGCCGCGCGACGCTCTCCAGCAAGAACCAGATCGCCAGCCCCACGGCCACCAATCCGAATTGCATGAGCGCGCCCGCCGAGGCGATAAACCGTTGCGTCAAATCCGGGTCGCTAAACATCTGGGTTAGGCGCACAGCAAGCGGGGCGGGTGTGGTGGGTCCCAAAATGATCGCCACATCCACGGTCGAGATCCCGTACGCCAGCACGGCCAGCACGGGCAGGCGGATTTGGGGATAAACCCGGGGAAATACCGCCTTCAGCCAAGCCGTCATGGGCCGGTATCCCAAGGTTCGCGCGACGACCAGGCCCCGTCCGGCGTCGGCCTGTCCCAGCGCCGCCAAAGTTACCAGCAGTAGATAGGGCGTCTCTTTCGCCACCAGCCCCAGCATTAATGCGATCCCCCCGGGGTCTTGCACCGTCAGCCAGTCCGGTGGACGCGTGAAGCCCGTCGCCCAAGGCGAGAAGCAGCGCAAAATCAAGCCGCTGGGCGCGAGCAGGAACGCGATCCCAAACGCCACCGCCGCATGCGGGACCGCAAGCACCGGAACCAGCAACCGTTCGGCGAGCTGGAACCAGCGTGTCCCCTGCCAGGCCGCGCAAAAAACCGCGACCAGGCCCAACGAAACAACCGTGGTCGCCATCCCCGTCAACAAGGAGAGCCGCAGGGAAATTCCCAAGCCCGGCAATTCAAACAATTGCCGCCACGGCTCAAGATTGAAATTTTTCCCTCCAAGTGCCGGACAATATCCAAAGGCCGGAAGAATG
>CAZMLP010001008.1:0-1616 GCA_964566745.1 uncultured Verrucomicrobiota bacterium
CCATCCCGCGTGGGGCGTTCGTTGCGCGCAACGGGACAGTCGCTGGCACATTGCCTGGCGGCCGCTGCACAAGCTGGACGGCTTCGAATGCCGGCTGGAGCGTTTTGGCGCGGACGCGGCGGATTTCCAAACCTTTTATGAGAACACGCGCGGCTGGAGTCCGTTCAATTACGAGGTGACGGCGCGGACGAACCGGAAGGACAATGTGGTGGGCGTCGCGTTCGGCAAAGCGGTCACGCTGCGCGGCGATGGCACGGTGGAGCAAAGGCCCGTCACTCACCCGGAGCGGGTGCGCATTTTGATCGAGGAAATTGGCCTGAGCGAGGAGATCGTTCACCAGTTGCCGGAGGACGTGCCCACGCCGCCGCCGCCGGGATCAAAGACCGCCCAGGCCCAGGCCCAAGCGCAAAGCTGACGGGCCAACTTTTGCCGCCATCACTGGATGGTTGACGCACCGCGCCCCCGGGATAAATTCCTTCCCTCGCGGGCGCGGGCGAATCCAGCTTCGCCGCCCGCCAGGGAGATTTTGAACTCCTGTCGGTGATCTTTGCCTGTTTGTTCCATGCTCACAATTCGCGATCTCAAAATGACGATCGGAGGGCGAACGCTCTTCGAGAACGCCAGTCTGCAAGTCAACGCCGGCGACCGCGTGGCGCTCGTCGGCCCCAATGGCGCGGGAAAATCCACCCTGTTCTCGATCATCTTGAAGACGAGGGAGGCGGACACCGGCGTCGTGGAGCGCGATCCCTGGACCATGGTCGGCTACCTGCCGCAGGAGGCGGAGGCGCTGGGAGACGAGACGGTCCTCGATGTCGCCACGGGCCGGGTGGAGGAGTTGCCACTGCTGGACAAGCGGTTGCGCGAGCTTGAGCAGGCGGGCGATGTCGCCAGCGCGGAGTACCTCGAGACGAGCGCGAAGCATGGCGCGCTCACTGATCCGCAAGTGGAAACGAAGGCGAAAAAGATGCTGCGCGGCCTGGGCTACAAGGACGCTGACTACGAGCGGCGGGCACGGGATCTGAGCGGCGGCTGGGTGATGCGCGCCCGGCTGGCGCGGCTGCTCGTCATGGAGCCGGATCTCCTTTTGCTCGACGAGCCGACCAATCACCTCGACCTGCTTTCGCTGCTCTGGCTGCAAAACTATCTCAAGAACTATTCCGGCGCGCTGCTTCTCATTTCCCACGACCGCCAATTCATGGACGAGGTGGTGGGCCAGGTCTACGAGATTTCCGGGGGAAAAGTGATCGCCTACGCGGGCAACTACACCGACTACTTGCGGCAGCGCGAGGAGCGCTACGAGCAGCAGGTGGCCGCCTACAAAAACCAGCAGAAGGAAATCCAGGCGCTGCAGGAATTCGCGGACCGTTTCCGCTCCATTCCGTCCAAGGCCTCGCAGGCCCAGAGCAAGCTCAAGCAAATTGAGCGCATGGAATTGATCGAGAAGCCGGCGCCGCCGCGCAAACCGTTTCGCTTTCAAATCCCCGAGCCGCCGCGCGGGGGGCAACGGGCCATTACCCTGGAAGGCATTCACATGGCCTACGGCGCGCGAAAGGTGTACGAGGGACTGGACCTTGTCATCGAGCGCGACGCGCGCACGGTGCTGGTTGGCCCGAACG
>CAZMLP010001009.1:0-3434 GCA_964566745.1 uncultured Verrucomicrobiota bacterium
CGGTGTCCGCCCGGATGGTGTAGGTTGCGAATCCACCCGGAAAGTACGGCGAGCCGGTGAGCGCGGTCAGGACCTCGGCCGCCGCGCGGCTGAAGGTGCTGTGGCCGGAAATGTAACCAGGGAAGGCCGGGGTCACGAAGGTTTTCTTCTGATAGGCCACCCAGATGTCGGCGTGTTCCCATCTCACTCCCTGATACTGCGAGCTCGGATCGTCCGGCTGGCCCGGCCAGGCGAGAATGGCGATCTTGCCTGGAGTCAAACCAGCATGGCGACCGGACGCGACCGAGTCCGCCGTGACCAGCTCGACCAAGTTGGAAACCAACGGAAGGCCGTTCGCGTTGTATGATGGCAGTTTCGGATCGGTGGATTGGCCGAGTCCGCCGAGATAACGGATCGCGCTGAGCGGACGCCAGGCGGCGTAATAACGCTTTACCGCCCAGCAGGAGCAGGCGGCCTCGTGCACGGAGGCGTTCAAGGCAAAATAAGCCTTCACGTCCCATTCCAGATCATCCACGACCGGGCCAACGCCGCCGATTTTTTTGACAAGGGAGGGACTATCCGAAACGTTGTTCAGCACCACGTTCCAGTGGCCGGGAGGCGTCTCGGAGCTCGGGCCGTCCGCCCAGAATTCCGCCAGGGCGCGCGCATAGTCACCGCGCTTCACCACGTTGGGCGCGTAAGCCTGGCCGGTCACCGGGTTTTTGGGATAGCCCTGCCCGTCGTAAATCTTGAACGAATTGGCGCCGTAATCGCCCTCAAATTCAAGGCTGTTGTTGCCATAGGCGCCGGGCGAAATGTCCATCGTCGCGCCGTCATCCGGTGTCAACTCGCTGCTGGCCCACAACACCGCGAGCACCTCGTCAACGAACTTCTTGTGAGTGGCCGTGCCGAATCTCGGCGGGGGACCGGGATCGATCCACGGCAGGGTAGGGTCAATGCGCGCCAATTGGTACGGGCGCACGGAAAGCCATTGCGCCCCGAGATAACGTTGCAACGGGTTTTGAGGAAAGCCGTTTTGATCAATGGAGTTGGCGACGATCAGTCGCTGCCATGCATTTACATCGACAACGGTGTGGTTCGTGCCGTCCGTGATGCCCGGCAACGCCACCGCGAGCGGTGGATTGACAAAAGCATAGCCGCCTTGATCGGCCGGCGCGTCCGGATAGGCGGTGGGTGGATTGGCCAGCGGAAATGCCACGCCATTGGTTTGCCGCGAGCCATCATTAATGAACCAAGCTGAAACTTGGTCGTAGATCAGGTTGCCCAGGCCGGCCGGAGTGGACGGATCCCGCGAAACGTTGTTCGTGTCATAGCCGAGCCCGGCCATGAACTCTAGATCCTCCGGCATCATGTTCGTGGCGGTGCGGGAGTAGGCGTGGCGCTCCAACATCATGCGGAACACCGCGTAGCTGATCGCCTCGTTGCGCGCCGCAGTCACATCCGGCGCGGTGTGTTTGCCGTGATAGACGAAGCCGACCGCGTTCGAGTCATACGCGGCCCAGGCGTCATACATGCAGACAGAAAAGCTAAACAAGTTGCGTGCCTGCGCCGGGGGATGCGGCGTGTCCACCCGAATGGCCGCGAGGGCCCGCTCGTCCCATTGCCGTGCAATGCTTTGGGCGCCTGCGGCATTCCCCTGGGAAATTCCACCACCCAGCCAAGCCGTAAGCACCAAAATTGGCGCGTAACGCGCAAGTTTGGGCCGGGTGTGGAATTTGAGCAAATGCCGGATGAGCGAAGGTTTGGGTGTCATTTGTGCGAGAATTTGCCCGGTCAAACTCCGCGAGGCGAAGCCATTGGGGCGAACTGTCGCAATTTGTGCCTAAACCGCGCAACCCCAGGGGTGAAAAGGAATATTGCCCGGGGTGCAATTTGACTCCCACGTTATCCAATTGCGGTTGCCTGTCGATGTCCCAAGAAGAATTGATTCACCACTTCTTGCCGCGTGCCTGCACTGCCGCACGAGAATGCTTTTTTGAGAGGCGGGTTTTTACCTTGCCCGCCTTGGCCTTTTTGAACGGCGGGCGTTTGCCACCTCCCCCACCGGCGCCGCCGGTTGCGGGATTGAACTTGCGCACTGGATCAATGGTCTTGGGTCGCGGCTTGGGCACGACCACGATGGGGCAGCCCTCATAGCCGAAGGCGCGGCGCATCTCATCCCCGAGGTATTTGTAATACTGGTCGGAGAACAGCTCGTCGCGGTTCACGAACAGCAAAAACGTCGGCGGCGCCTCGCGCACTTGCGTGGCGTAGAAAAAGGTCAAACGATGCCCCACGGCGCTGATCGGCTGCCGGCGGTCGATCGCGTCCCGGAGTGTGCGATTCAACACCGCCGTCGGGATCTTTTGCTGAAGTTGCCCGGCCACATAACGAACTGCCTCCAGCAACCGGTCCAGGTTGAATCCGGACTTCGCCGAGGTGAAGATCACCGGGGCATAATCCAGGAAGAAAAGCTTCTCTTGCACCCACGCGCCAAACTCACCCAAGGTGGTGAGCACCTTGGGGCCGCGCTCCCGCACTTTGAGCTTCTTCGTGCGCTCAATCTCCTCCACCCGGGCCTTTTCCACCGCGTCGGCCATCAAATCCCATTTGTTCACCACCACGATGCAAGCCCGGCGCTCCTTGATGATCAAGTCGGCGACTTTTTTGTCCTGCTCGAGAATCCCGGACTCCGCGTCGAGGACCAGCACCGCGATGTCGCAGCGCGCCACGGCGTCCTCGGTTCGCTTCACGCTATAAAACTCCACCGAGTCGTTCACCCGGGCCTTTTTGCGCAAGCCGGCGGTGTCGATTAGCAGCCAGCTTTCACGAACTCCGTCAGTCTCGATTTCAAATGGCACATCGACGGCGTCGCGGGTGGTGCCGGGAATGGGGCTGACAATGACACGGTCGGATTGGGTCAGCGCGTTGATGATGGACGACTTGCCGACATTTGGCCGCCCGACGATGGCGAGCTTGAGCGGCCCGGCGGGTCTTGGCGGCTCGGCGTCGCCCGCCACGGGTTCCCCGTCAGCGTCCTCCGGCGAGGAAGCCGCAGGAAAAGTTTCAAGTTTATCCGCCGGAGGCAGAAGGGAGACCATCGCGTTTATCAACGCCTCCATACCACGGCCATGAATCGCGCTGACCGGGAAGAGCTTTTCCAAGCCGAGCTGGGAAAACTCGTCCAGGCCGGCCTCGGTTTGGTAATTGTCCGACTTGTTCACCGCCACCAGCACCGGCTTGCCGTAATGGCGGAGCCGCTGGGTCACTTCCAGGTCCAGCGCGGTGATGCCATCTTGCACATTGACCACCAGAATGATGACGTGCGCCGATTCCATCGCGATTTCCACCTGTTCCAGCGCCGCCTTGGCGATCACATCCTCCGACTTCTCCCGGCGCAGCAAGCCAATGCCGCCGGTGTCGATCAGCGTGAACTTGCGGCCCTGCCACTCCCC
>CAZMLP010001010.1:0-4428 GCA_964566745.1 uncultured Verrucomicrobiota bacterium
TGACTTTGGCCGAAATAGGAAGTTGATGACCGGCCACCCAAAACTCACCCTGCGCGGCTTTTTTCTTTTTAGCGAACATGGCGCATTTGTAACCAAGTCTCATGCCAGCTTCAGCTGGCTTTTTTCAACAGGCTGCTAGGCAAATCACGAAAATCACAGTGGTTTTAATGATTTCCATCTACTTTACGCGATTAGGTGCAAGCTATCATGCATGAACGAATATTCAACACTTCTCGGCATAAAGCTCATGATTGCGGTCCCTATTTTCCGAACCCGTTGCTGATTCCGCGTGGTCCCGCACTTCGCCGCGCATGTTGAACATGAGCACGCTCGACCCGCAGCAGAGGAGCTATGCGTCAGTACAGTTTCATCTCGCGAGCAATTTATTGGTCGGACTGCCGGCGGCGGGCCGCACAATGATCTAGCCTCGAAGCTTCACCTGTTGAAGGTGTCGATCCGGCACGCAGCCACTATTCCAAGCGCGGCTTCTCGGGTTCCGACTGCATGAAGGACGAGGATCACGAAACGAAAGCAGACCAGCGTAAACACGATGATTCCGGGGTGTTATCCTCTCCTTTGAGGATGGTCGGAGCGACAGGATTTGAACCTGCGACGTCTTGGTCCCAAACCAAGTGCTCTACCAGGCTGAGCTACGCTCCGATGCAAAGCGCCGCGCAATATCCACGATTCTCACCACCCCGCGCAACTGCTATTTCTCGGGGATTTGCCGCCCGGGCAAGATGGAAACCAAAGCGGGAGGAAATGCAAAAAGCAGTGGTCAACGGAAATTCTTGGTCCTCTTCCGCTCTTACTTTGCTCTCCTGTTAACGCCCCCTTTGCCGTCTTCACCTCCCTGCGCCAAAGCCCGGCCCCTTGCGCCTTGCCCGCGACCGGGCAAATTCGCTTTTGACCGCGCGCAAGCCAGTTCTTACCTTGCCTTGCCTGAGCATCCCGACGGAACAGAGCAATGTCACCGGCCAGCCCGCGCCAGTCGCGGAGGGACGGCTCGTGCCATGGTTCACCGGCCTGGGCGCGTGGTTGATCCGCGCCGCCCGCACCGCCCAAGGCCTTGGCGCCTTCACGCTCATCGCGCTGGGTGTGATGGTCACGAAGTTTCATTCCGCGCGGCATGTCATCCGTCCGCTCGTTTGCGCGCGCATCCTCGAGGCGGGCGTGCGGCTCCTGCCGATGGTGACGTTTGTCGGCACCGCGATGGGATTGCTGATCATCGGGCAGACGGTCTCGCTGCTGAACAAAGTCGGCGCGCAGGATTACACGGGCCTGATCATGGTCACGGTGGTGATTCGCGAGCTCGGTCCGCTCACCATCGCCATGCTCGTGTTGGCGGAGGTGGGCACCTCGACCGTGATCGAGCTCGGCAACGCCCGCGCCTTTGGTGAGATCGAGGGGCTCGAGGCCATCGGGATTGATCCGATTCATTACCTGGTGGTGCCACGAATCCTCGGCCTCGCCGTCTCGGTGTTCACGTTGACGGTTTACCTGATTTTCGTCGCGCTGCTGAGCGGCTATCTTTTCGCGTTCTTGCATGACATTGCGTTGCGTCCGTCGCACTACTTCGGCCAGATTGCCGCCTCGCTGGGCTGGGAGGACTTCGCGTTGCTCACGCTCAAGACGATGATTTTCGGCGGGGTGATTGGCGTCACCACCTGTTACCAGGGCCTCGCCAACCGCCTGCGGCTGGACCAAGTGTCCCTCGCCGCGACGCGCGCGGTGGTGCACACGCTCGTCGCCTGCGTCAGTGTGGACGCGCTTTTCATCATCGTTTACCTCGCCACATGATGGCCGAGCTCAACCCACAATCCCCGGTGATCGAGCTGGAAGACGCCGTGATTGCCAACGAGCGCCGGCCGGAGGTGGCGGCTTTGGAAATGCCGGAATGGCGCGTGGCGGCCGGGGATTTCTGGGTGATCGGGGCGCCGCCTGGCTCCGGGAAGACCGGCTTGCTCGCGACGGCGAGCGGGCTGCTCCAACCCTTGCGCGGCAAGCTGCGCCTGTTCGGCGAGGAGATTGGCCCGCGGGACGGCACAGGGCAATGGGAGGTCCGCCGGCGAGTCGGATTGGTCTTCGAGGACGGCGCCCGGCTGCTGAGCCGGTTGACCATCGCGGAAAACATTGGTCTGCCCCTCCTCTATCACGGAGAAGATGACAAAGATTTGCTGGCGCGCATCGAGGATATTCTCCGCCGCACCGATTTGGAGTCCGTGGCGCGCGAGTTCCCGCGCGAGGTGTTGCGCAGCAGCCGGCAGCGGGCCGGTCTCGCGCGGGCGATCGCGTTGCAGCCGGAGGTCTTGCTCCTGGACAACCCCCTCGCCGGGTTGGACCCGCGCCAAACCCGCTGGTGGATTGATTTCCTGGCCGAGTGGCGCGCCAAGACCGCCCCGTCTGAAGGCCACGCTGGAACCTTGGTGGTCACTTGCGAGGACATGCGGCCGTGGCTCGACCAAGGTACCCATTTTGCCCTGCTGCAAAACGGCCGCTGGCGGTCCCTTGGCAATCGCGACGAGGTGCGCGCCTCGCGCGAGGAGGCGCTGGCCGATGTGATGAGCGGTGAATTTCGCCCCAACTAATCATGCCCCTGCAAGACCTCACTCCTCATTTGCGGACCCGCATGCGGCGGGTGGAGCGCCTCGTTGGCATCTTCGTCGCGGTGGCGATGCTCGCGATGATCGGCGGCTTCGCCTATTACCTCTACAGTGCCGCCGAACGCAAGGGCTGGTTCGTGCCCAAGGCGCCGTGCTACACGTACATTCATGATGCCACGGGATTCCGGGCGGGAGACAAGGTGAAGATGCTTGGTTTCGACGCGGGCGAAATTACCCGGGTGACGGCCATGCCACCCACCACGGATCATCCGGGACAGGAGGTGTTTGTCAGTTTCACCATCCAGGGCGAAAACATCGGGTATATTTGGGACACCTCGTTCATGCGGCTTTCGACCGCCGATTTTTTGGGCAAGCGTTCCTTCGAACTGGTGCCCGGTCATGTGGCTTTCAATCCAGTGGTTCATGGCAAGCCGCACGCGGCCTTCGAGGTGGGAGGCAAACGGCGCAAACACATCAAAACAATGTGGAATCCGTACACCACGAACTATGTGGCCATCCCCCCCGGATCCAACGGCTATCAGATCGACACCGAGGAATCGCCCACACTCATGGCGCAGCTCGAGGAGGTGGCCAACAAGGTCAAGGCGGACCTGCCCAATATCCTGGGCCTGACCAATGCCGTCGCCGAGGCATTGACGAAGGTCAGTGTGTTGATGAGCAACCTCGACAGCCTGGCCACCCAGGCGCGCCCGGTCGTCACCAACGCGGCGGACATCACTGGCAATCTGCGTGATCCCAATGGCTCGCTGGGCAACTGGCTGTTGCCCATTCCGATGCGGACGCAGATTGAGCTGGCGCTAACCAACGCGAACGTCGCCCTCACCAACGCCAATGCGGCGCTGGGTTCGGCGAACGTCACGCTCACCAACACC
Organism: uncultured Verrucomicrobiota bacterium; assembly: GCA_964566745.1. Taxonomy (GTDB): domain Bacteria; phylum Verrucomicrobiota; class Verrucomicrobiia; order Limisphaerales; family CAZMLP01; genus CAZMLP01. Next base: position 3,497 of record CAZMLP010001010.1, read on the forward strand.
GACGCGCGACTCGACGTGCTGGTGGTGAAGCTCGGGGAGTCGCTCGACAATATCGCCAGCCTCACGAGCAATCTGAACGCCCAGGTACAGGCCAATACCAATATCCTCAGCCAGATTTCGACCATCGTCACAAACACCGACTCGTTTATTCAGGGGCTGAAAAAGCATTGGCTGCTGCGCTCGGCTTTCAAGGAACCGCCCGCGCCCAAAACCGGCAAGCCGCCCGCCCGCGCGCCGTTGCCGAAAGGCGGCGGACGATAGAGCGAATGACGAATTCCCAAGCTCAAATGCCGAAAGAAGTCCCAACACCGGAACGGGCAAATCAGCGATTGCTTTTTGGGTCTGGGAATTCTCGCGTCATTCATCATAAAGATCTGGTCATTCTTACGCCTTGGTGACGGTCGCGGGAGCGATAAATCCCTCGTTCTGCTCGACAGCAGCGTGAACGCGCCGCTAACGTCTTGCGCCGATGCCTGATCCCGCCAATCCCGCGCCCGGCCCGTCAAAGCTGGCCACCTTTTTGCGCCGGTTGACCAGCACGGTCATACTCTGGACCATCGTGCTCTCGGCGTTGTTTTCCGGGAATCACCTGGTATCGGACTCGGTGTTCCTGTTGATCATGCTGCTCCTGTCCGGCGCCGGACTGTGGGAATTCTATGGCCTGGTGGAGAAGCGCGGTTTGGTTTGCTATCTGGAATGGGGTTTGTTCGGCGGATTGCTGCTCACCACCGCGACCTTCATGTTTTTCTCCGGGCGATTGGGCCCGGTGGTCCTGCCCTCAAAGCCCAATGATTTCGAAACCACCTATTTGATTTTGTTCGTGCTGGGATTGTGCGTGCGCCAGTTCGTGGAAAAAAAGAACACGGCGGGAATTGTGGCCATTTCCACGACATTATTCGGGCTGATGTACGTGCCCTGGCTGCTCAAATTCA
>CAZMLP010001011.1:0-3359 GCA_964566745.1 uncultured Verrucomicrobiota bacterium
CCGCAGCAAGTCGAGCGGACCTTTCAACTGATCCTGCCAGTGCCCCACCACACGAGCCGCGTACGCGCGGGCATGGGGATCATGCGTGCGCAAGAGACGTTGCAGCAGCGCAGGCTCCACCGCTTCATGGCTCTCATAGACGCCAATGGCCTCATACAAATTGCGCTCATACCGCGGATCGTTTGGATCCAGAGCAGCCACCCAGCGCGCCAAGGCATTCGTTACGGTCCGCGTGTCGAAGTCCGCGAGCAGTCGTTTCGATTGATAACTAGTGAAACGGTCGGCGGATTTTAAGTTGTTGAGCAACTGTTCGGCGGGCGCTTTCGCCATTCCCGGCTGCGGCTTCACCAGCGGCCTGTCCTTCGCGGTGACGCGCCAGACACGTCCATGGACCTTGTCGCGATCCGGGTGCCGGAACGACGCTTGATAATGCCCGATGATCGGATTGTACCAGTCCGTGATGTACACCGCGCCGTCCGGGCCGAGTTTCACATCCACAGGACGAAAACTGGTGTTCGTGGAGGTCAGCAGTGGCGGCAAATCGGCCACGCTGAAACCGGAGCCATCCTCTGTCACCTTCAAGGCCCACACTGTGTTGTTCATGAAGCCGCCCGCGATCAACACGCCCTGCCAGTCATCGGGAAAATGGGCGTTGGCCACGTAGTCGCCGCCGCACAGTTTCCTCCCGCGATAATTCTGCCAAATCTGGTCGATGTCCGTGTAGCGATGTCCCCGTATCATCACCGGCACCGGGTAATAGATGCCGTGGCCGTTGCCCGCGAGCACGAGCGGTTGGCCCCACGAGTCGAAGACGAATCCCCACGGATTGTGCGGCGCCATCTCGCCGCCGAAGAAGGGATCGAGCCGAAGCAAGCGCGGACGCAATCGCCATATCCCGGCCCTGTCCAGGCGTTCAATGCCCCACGGTGTCTCGACGCGCGCGTTGGAGTGCAGGCCCTGGCTAAACATCAACTCGCCGCTCGGCCCCCATTGAAAAGAGTTGATATTCTGGTGATTGTCGCCCGTGCCAAAACCGCGCAACACCACCCGCCGCTCATCCGCGCGACCATCGCCATCCGTGTCGCGCAGGTGCAACAGTTCGGTGGAGTTTCCGACGTACACCCCGCCGTCACCAATCTCCAAACCGGTCGGGATGAAAAGCCCGTCCGCAAAGACCGTGGTCTTGTCCGCGCGACCGTCGCCATCGGTGTCCTCCAAAATGATTACCTTGTCATTTGGCTGTTGGCCCGGCTGGAGCTGGGGATAAACCGTGCTGCCAATGACATAAAGCCGCCCGCTTGCGTCGAAACGGCTCTGGATCGGCTTCACCACGCCGTCCTTTTCGGACGCGAACAAGTTCACCTCAAAGCCGGGGGCGACTTTGAACGAGGCCATTTCCGCGGCGGGATCGTCGGGTTCGGCGGCGCGCGCAGAACAGAATATGAAAACGCAACAAACCGTCCCAAGAAGAACGCCACCAACCCGGCCCACCAGTCCTTGTAACGGGTTTGACGATTTGAAGGAATGAAGAGCAGGCGGCTCGTCGGAGCCGCGCCCCACCATCGCGGATGGCCGCCCGTTTTCCGCCAACGCCAAGTATTTTGACAGCTTAGTATCGACAAAAGCTTGAGAAATGACTGCTAGAAATTTCATGGCGTTCATCACGGTGCGAGTTGCGTCGCCAGTCCGGCGATCTCCGCCTCGCGTGCCGAGATCAACGGCACGAATTGCTCCATTTCTTGCGGAAACCAGCGAATCTTTGGGTCGCGATGATCGCGACTGCTGGGCTGCTCAGTGCGGTCTCCATTGAGGAAGGCCCAATTCTCCGGCCGCCAGTACTCGAACCAATATTGATTCTTTTGCACGATGACCCGCCGTAACTGCTCCCATTGCGGCGATCCCAGTTTCCCGTCATCACTGGCCACCTCGGGCAGCGTTGCGGTGCGTCCGCCGCTTAGTTGTCGGGCAATCTCCCGCGCCGCCAGCCAATGGCCGCGCGCGTTGAGGTGCAGACCGTCGCGGGTAAAACGGGCGCGTTTGCCGACGCCGGCCAGCGGGCCAAACAGATCAACAAACGCGCAACCTCTCCGGGCCGCGAGTTCTTTGATGCCAGCGATATAATTCTTGAGATCGGGATTGCGCGCGGTGAGGTCCGGCAACTTGCCATCCGGTTTCTCAAACGGAGTCGGGGAAACCAAAACGACACGCCGGCCCGGCCCTTGCAATTGATTCAGAAATTTTTCGTAAGCGGACAAAAAGTCCACCTGCGCCTCTTTGCCGCGCAACGACTCCGCCTGCCCGAATTGCGCGAGGATCACCGTTGCCTCGACACGCTTGAGTTGCTCCGGCCAGGCTGGAAAATTGAGCTCCCGTTGTTGCGCGTGAACCGTGTCCCCTTCCCATGCCAGATCGCGAAACCGGATTTTTTCGGCCGGATATTCCCTCGTCAGCAGCAGCTCCAAATAACCGAATTGCTGGCACTCCACCATGTCCTCGCCGCCCAGCAGTGCCACCACCTCGTTCGCCCGGAACAGGAGCGGCGCGGCGAAGGTTGTTGGCAAGACAAGCCAAACGGCCAGCCAGCAAAGCGCCATTCCGCGGCAGATTCTCGTCATGCGTATTGCCACATTAATCCGAATAAATTGGGGACCCGCCAAGAATACGGAATGATCGCCGAATTGAAAAGCCTGTTTGGCAAACCGCTTTCATGAATCCCATTCACCAAAAGAACGAGCAATTCGCCGCCCAAAGCACTGGTGAATTCCCTTTTAATCCCGACGGTTGTTTTTATGCTGGGCGCGGTCATTGAACCAACCCATGACTCGACGCACCAAAATCATCGCCACCCTTGGCCCGGCCACCGACTCCCCGGAAATGCTCGGCCGGCTTATCGACGCGGGTGTCAACATCGCTCGCCTGAACATGTCCCACGCGCCACACGACTGGGTGCGCCGGGTGGTGCGGGACCTCCGGGCCGCCGCGGCCGAGCGGCACGTCGCGCTGGGCATCATGATGGACACCCAAGGCCCGGCCATCCGCACCGGGGATTTGCCCACGACGCTCGACCTCGTTCCCGGCCAAAAATTCACGCTCACCGTGCGCGGCGAGCGGAGCGAGGAGAACCACTCCGTGGATGTCAATTACGAGAACTTCGTGAATGACATCAACGTGGGCGACACGGTGCTGGTCGATAACGGGGAGATCCACATGCGCGTCCTCGCGAAGACCGCGAACCGCGTGGAGTGCGAGGTGCTCACGCCGGGAAAACTTGGCAGCCGGCGGCACATCAATCTTCCCGGCGTGAAGGTCAGCCTTCCCGCGCTGACCTCGAAGGATTTGGCGGACCTCGCGGTGGGCAA
>CAZMLP010001012.1:0-2211 GCA_964566745.1 uncultured Verrucomicrobiota bacterium
CTTGGAGATCTGTTGCCTCATGAAAATGACCGTGGAGGCCGCCGTCTCCGGCCCTTGCAGCAGGCGTCCCGGTTTTTTCCCGCGAGCCTCGGCCAGCGTGTATTCCGTGATGCGGATAAAGGCGTCGTTCACCCACTCGATCCGGCCCTGCGCGTCCGTGAGGATCACCGCGTTGTTTGTGCGGCTGGCGATCAACGCCAGTTTGCGGGACTCCTGCTCGCTGCGCCGCAAGGCCGCCTCGGCTTGTTTGCGTGCCGTGATGTCGCGCGCCACCGCCTCGATCTTGGCCACCGCGTCTTCGCGCGCCACCGGGCGAAAGCTGATTTCAAGCGTCGCTTCCCGGCCAGCCTTGGTGAGCACCCGGGTTTCGTGCGGGAAGGAGTCCGCGTTGCCACTGCCCAGCCGGTGCAGCACTTGCCGCAGTGCCTCCTCGGAATCCGGCGTGACAATGTCAGGGAGGCTCATCTCCTGCATCTCGCCGCCGGAGTAGCCAAGCATGCGCGTCACCGCCGGATTCACGGAAACGAACTTGCCTTGGAAATCGATGCTGAAAATCAAATCCGTCGCGTTCTCCGCCAGCTCGCGATAGCGGCGCTCCAGGCTCACTTCGCGATCAAATCGCTCCTGCATCAAGTTGGTTTGCTCCATGAGCTTGCTCCGGAGCATGTACACCCAGATCGCCCCGCCCAGCAGCACCACGGCGAACAGCACCCCCAGTTCAACCGTCCGCCGCGCGTCAAGCCACGGCGCCTTTTCCACCACCCGGGCGTCCGCCCGGCTGCGCAAAAGCATTTGGCAGGAAACGATCCGTTGGGCTGAATCCAGCTCCAATTGGCACACGCCGGTCAATTGCAGCCGGTCACCGCGGCGCAACCCGGCGACGGGGTCTTGTTTTTGGTTGCTGGCGAGATGGCCTTCCACGGAAAAGTCGCCCGCGTTGGCCAAAATAACATTCTCGCCCGCGCGGGATATTTGATCGGACAGCACGCATTCGAGCCGGACCAGGCGTCCATTCGCCGTCGGAGGAATTTGACCGCCCAGGTAGAGCGGAGGGGGGGGAAGCGTGGCGGTTCCGGTTTTGCGATACTGAGCCTTGCGCAAGGTCCAGCCACCGGACCGCCCCGGGCTGGGGAACCCGACCACCGCGACATTGTCGCCGTGTTGCAATCTCTCCCCCGGCTCCGGCACGACCTCCGCCGCGCCATCGTCGGACTCAATGAAAAAGAATCGCCCGGGGCGCGAGTAGGTCACCACTCCCTCGACGCGAACCCGGTGCCGCCACGGTTGCTCGTCACCCAAACGGTCAAGCCGGCGCGCGGGCGCGGAAACATACACATCGTGATTTGCCGGGGCGGGACGCTCAATAACCACGTCGCCGAGGCTTCCCACATACAGCCGCCCAAACACGCCTTGCAGCCGGTTGGTGGCGATCGCTTCCCACACACCGGTGAAACGCGCGCGCGCATCCACGTAATCCAACGGTGGTGGAGTGTCGCCCCGCACGGGAACAAAAACGGTGAAGTCCCCCTTGATTCCAGCCACGTCAATAATGAGGTGCTGGTCGGCCACGGTGACGCCTTGAACCACGCCGGGTAGCTCGACCACCTGGCCGTTTTTATTTTCGGCGCCGGTCAGAAGGTCTTCCAGGCTTGGCTTGTCCGGGCGCGGGTAGGCGCCACGACCATTCAACGCTTGCACCTTGCTGGCCAGGATCACCGGGCTGCCGGATAATTCGCCCGTCACTCCTTGCACGCCGATTCGTTGGCCCGGACGCAAACTGGCATCCATGTTGGTGAGGACCAAACCGATGCCGGTGGCGCCGTCGTGGACGAAGCAGAGATTCCACGCGGGGTCGAGGAAGGTGACCATCGCGTTAAGCCGCACCGGCAGGTGTTGTCGCGTCTGCTCAAGCGACAAGGATCGGACCTGGCCAATTTCCACCAGTTCCGTGCGGGGCGTGGCAGGGATGGCTTCTTGTGCCGCCAAGGAAGCGGGAAACGCCATCCAAAGGATTAAAGATACCGCAAAGTTCAGCACGAACATCAATCGCACCCACCATACCCCTAATCTACCCCCGTGCCAATGAAATTGAGGCGAACCGCCGGGCTTCAAGCAGGGTGATTTGATTTGGGGATGCAAGTCGCTGGGGTGCAAGGTGAAAAATTTGCGCTAGACAAGGGGCGGTCTTTTTGCTGTTTTATCCTCGGATGA
>CAZMLP010001013.1:0-2898 GCA_964566745.1 uncultured Verrucomicrobiota bacterium
TAATATTCTTATTATGGCCGCGGTGTTTTGGTCCCGCCCGCCGGTGTTAAATGCACAAACACGACCGGCCCGCCCTCGGTTCGGGACCGTTTCCCGGATCGGTCATTGCAATTTAGACCTTTTGAGGGTATGGGTGTGTTACTATGATCTGTTTGCCATTTTCCGGCAAGCGCCTTGGGAGGTGTCTCCTTGCTCGCTGTCGGCGCCATTCCGAGCTAAAACGCGCAGACTCACCCTGTCTCGCGTGAGCGATTTTGACCGCTACCCTCTCTCGCCCGCCTCGGCCGGTCTCAGCGCCGGCCAGCACTCCGCCATTCTGAACGCCCTCCCGGCGGGGATCGCGCTGGTGGACACGGCCGGCAACATTCTGGCGGTGAACAAGGCTTGGTGGGAGCTCGCGGAATCCCGGGGCGTCGTGGTTTCACCGGACGGCCGGCGACCGAATTACTTCGATCTGTTCCTTCAAATCACCGGGGCGGGAACGGCGGAAACGGACATCTCCGTCAACGGCTTGCGCGAGGTCCTGGCCGGGCGCCAGCCCCGTTTTGTCCTGGAGTATCCCTGCCTCACCGGGGAGCCACCGCGCTGGTTCCGCATGATGGCCACCCCGGCCCGGGCGAACGACGGTGAGCCGGGCGCCGTGATGATGCATGTGGACATCACGGACCGCAAACGCGTGGAATGCCAGTTGGAGGCCGAGCGGAACCTGTTGCGCGCCGTCGTCGATCACCTGCCGGACTATATTTATATCAAGGACGCGGACTCGCGTTACCTGATGAACAACCGTGCCAACGTCGAGTTGATGAACGCCGGCACGGTCGCGAACACTCTCGGCAAGACCGCGGCCGATTTTTTCCCGCCCGATCTCGCCCGCTTGTACCATGAGGATGACCGTCGCGTCATGGCCAGCGGCCTGCCGATGATCGAGCGGGAGGAGCCGATCGTGTCGAGCGCCGGCGAGCAACGCTGGCTCCTCACCACCAAGGTGCCGGTGCGCGACGAGACGGGAGCCGTCACCGGCCTGGTCGGCATCAGCCGGGACATCACCCAGCGGCGGAACGCGGAGACCGAGCTGCGCGAAAGCGCGGCGAACATGGCGGCCGCGCAACGGATCGCGCACTTCGGCAGTTGGGAACTTGATTTGACCGTCGGGCCGGACGCCCCCGGCCGTTTGCGCTGGTCGGATGAATTGTTCCGCATTTTTGGCTTCGCGCCGGGCAGCGTCACACCCACCACCAGCCTGTTCTACCAAGTCGCCCATCCCGCGGACCATGAGCTGATCCGCCGGGCCATGGAGACCGCCCTGCGCGACCATCAACCGTACTCCGTCGTCCACCGGGCGATCCGGCCCAACGGCGAGGAACGAGTGGTCCACGAGACGGCCCAGCTGGTGGTGGACCCCGCCTCGGGACGGCCCCTCAAACTCGTTGGCACCACACACGACATCACGGAGCAGCGGCGGGCGGACGAGGCTTTGCGCCAAAGCGAGGAGCGCTTTCAACTGGCCGTGCGGGGGTCGGACGCCGGCTTGTGGGACGTGGATTTGGTGACCCGCAAAGTCTACTACGCCCCCCGTTTCAAGGAGATGCTCGGTTACTCGGAGGACGAGTTTCCCGCCGCCCAGGATGTTTTTATTCAGTTCTTGCACCCGGACGACCGCGAGCGCTGGCTGACGATGCGCCGACGCCATCTGGAGGAGCGCGTGCCGTACGACCTTGACTACCGCCTCTTGGCGCGCAATGGCGAATACCGCTGGTTCAACTCCCGCGGCCAGGCCTCGTGGGACGAGCAGGGCAAGCCATACCGGATGACGGGATGGATCGTGGACATCACCGGGCGCAAGCTGGCGGAGGCGCGCATGCGGGAACACGCCGCGTTGCTCGACCAGACGCAGGACGCCATTATGGTTCGTGGCCTCGATGACCGGCTCCAGTACTGGAACAAGGGCGCGGAGCGGATGTTCGGCTGGACGGCGGCCGAGGTCGCCGGGCGGGACGCGACGACGTTTCTTCATGTGGATCCGGAACGGTACAACGCGGCCAAGAAAATCCTGCTGGAGCAAGGCGAGTGGGGCGGCGAGTTGCAAAAACTCACCCGGACCGGCCGGCATCTCGTGATCGAAAGCCGTTGGACGCTAATGCGCGACGAGAACGGGGCGCCCAAATCCGTCCTCGCGATTGGCACGGACATGACCGACCGGAAAAAGCTTGAGGCCCAGTTCTTGCGCGCCCAGCGGATGGAAAGCATTGGCACGCTGGCCGGCGGCATCGCCCACGATTTGAACAACGTGCTCTCGCCCATCATCATGTCCATCGATTTCCTGGCCGAGCGGGAGCAGGAGCCCGCTCACCTCGAGGTGCTCGCCTCCTTGCGTCGCAGCGCGCAACGGGGCGCGGACATGGTGCGGCAGGTGCTTTCTTTTGCCCGCGGAGTCGAGGGGCAACGGCTCGTCGTCCAGCCCCGCCATCTCATTCGGGAAGTGGCCAAAATCATCCAGGAGACGTTCCCCAAAAACATCACCCTGCACGCCTCGATCTCGGAACAACTCTGGACTGTGCGCGGGGATCCCACGCAACTGCATCAGGTGCTGCTGAATCTCGCGCTCAACGCGCGGGACGCGATGCCCGGCGGTGGCGGGCTGACCCTCACGGCCGCGAACATCGTCCTCGACGGAAACTACGTGGCAATGAACGCCCAGGCGAAGCCCGGCCCCCATGTTGTCCTCGAGGTTGCCGACACCGGCGGCGGTATCGCCCCCGAGCATCAGGAAAAAATCTTTGAGCCCTTTTTCACCACCAAGGAAATCGGCAAGGGCACCGGGCTGGGGCTCTCCACCGCGCTGGCCATTGTCAAAAGCCACGGCGGGTTCGTCAATTTTTACTCCGAGCCGGGCAAAGG
>CAZMLP010001014.1:0-4615 GCA_964566745.1 uncultured Verrucomicrobiota bacterium
ACACTCGGCGGGCCGTTTTATGCCATCACCGGATTTCGCTATCGCGGCCGGGATGAAAACAATGCGGTCACCAACACCATCTTGGTCAATGACGTGGTCCTCGGCGTGACCCGAAACTCGACCAACGCGCCAGCGGACTTCAACGTGTTTGTGGGAATTCCAGGCATTCCCATCATCATCGAGGGTGACAATACACGCGTCTCCGGCAATTTCATCGAGGTGTATCCTGACGGTTTGCATGACTATAATCCCGCGCTGGACCCGAACGTCCAGTCCTCTTCCCTGCAGGGCGAATTTGAGGGCCATATTGAGATTGGCCGGGGTGACAACAACACTTTGATAGGCACTGACGGCGATGGCGTGAATGACGCCAACGAGCGGAATATTTTCGGCGGAGTACTGCCACCCGACCAGGGGGGTTACGATCACGCTGTCGAGTTCTATGGTCAGACGCCGGGCACGAACATCGTAGTGGCCGGCAACTACTTCGGCGTTGGGGTCGATGGCTTGACCCGGTTTACCAACGGCGTCCCGGTCCTAAACGCCGGGGGCGGTTCCGCCCAATACCGGTTTGGCTCGGACTTCGACGGCGTAAGCGATGATCTTGAGGCGAACGTTTGCTACAACAACTGGCCGACGGATCTCTTTCCCATCGATCCCAATGTATCCAACAATAGTTTCTTCGATGAACTGGGCACCACCACCATCTTGAGCGCGCGCGGCAATGTGATGGTGAATAACAATCCGGTCCCGGCCAGCCCGTTAAAGACCGCGGGTCAAATCCCCTTCCTGCCGCAATATTACACCGGGGCCTTGGTGGACACCACCGATGTCTATCCCCATCTTTCCACCAACACCTCCCTGACCAAACTGATTGGCACGGTCCCCATCGCCAATACGAATTACCCGGTGACGATCATCGACCTGTATGCCGCGGACCCCGAGGGGTTGGCGTTCGGTCTCACTTCGGGCATACCGGATTTCCCTTACGGCTATGTTCAGGGACTGGCCTACATTGGCTCGTTTGTGGAAGGTTCGGCCCAGGATTTGAACAAGACGCCGGGCGCCTTTGAGTTCGACATCAGCAAAGTCGATTTGAAAGGAACGAACCTGGTCATCACGGCGAACTATTCCAAATCCCCTTCGGGCACACACAACGCCATCACTTTGACCAGCCCGTTCTCCGACCCGGTCCAGGTCTTCTTTACTCCCGGCAGCGTGGAGTCTGTCGGATTGCGGCACATCGTGCCGGACACGGTCGTGACCAATCCGGCCATGGATTCGCTGGGAAATTGGGAACCGTATGCCAGCGTGCTCGGCACCAGCACTTTCCTGGTTGAAGCCAACACATTCGCGGAGGCCTCCAGCGATTCGCAGCGTTTTGTGGTAGCGTTCCAACCCGCGGCGGGAGGCGCGATGAAACTGGGGGAGGCGTTCTTTGCGGATAACGGCACGCCTTTCCGCGGCGCCATAAACGCCTCGCGGCAAAACGGCAATCCCGGCCGGGTGGCGGGTGACAAGCGTCCAGGCGCGGTGAATTTCGTGGCCGGCGGCGAGGCCTCGCCGCACACGCTGCCCGCGTTCCAGTCGGACAATCGCTGGAATCTCGGCTTTGACCGGCTCGACAACGGTCGCTACGGCACGGTGCAAACCTTCAAGCTCGACCCTGCCACGCTGGCGCAAACGCCTTTGATGAAGGCGCAGGACTCGGCCAACGGACGGTTGACCACCGGGGCGCCCCCGGGAGCGGAGATTACTCGCTTCGGCGGCGAACTCGCCTTCCTTGACAACGGCAATTTCGTTTCCGTGGTGCAGGACAATTCCAATGTAAGAAACCCGAATGGACACGCGGCCGTCGCGACAATTTTTGCCCCGGACGGCACAGTGGTGAAAGAGAGCTTCAAAGTGGCCGATGGTGACCTCTGGTCCAACGTGGCCGCTTACAAGGGCGGGTTCGCGGTCCGGGCTGGCAGCCCCACCAACACCATCTTCTTCTTCGACAATGCCGGCAATTTGACCGGCCAGGCCGCCCAAGGGACTTCTGGCGCCAGCTTTAACACGGGGCGCGGCGACGAAACGCGCATTGCGGCCCACATTAACAGCCCGTATGTTTATCTCGCGGGCAAGGTGACCACTTCCTCGACCATCCGTTTGGCGGTTTGGGACGCCCGGACAGCGGGCTTCGTCGCCATCACGGACGCCAGCGAGGGCGCTTTTCCAGGCAGTCCGGATCGCGCCACGCTAACGGTGGATGCCTTGAACCGCGTGCTGGTTTCCTGGGAATCGAAACCGGACGGCTATGAGGCGGTGCAGGTCGCGGCGCGGGTGTTCGCGTTTGACGGGGTGAACAAGAAATTCACCGCCCTGACCAAGAGCTTCCTGCCGTTCGTCAATCAGGCGCAGGCGGGCATTCATACCTTCCGGATGAGCGTGGCCATGACCACCAAACAATTGCTCGTGGCGGCGAAGGGGGAGATCAATCTTGAAAACAACCCGGTGGCGGGCATTGATTCGCCGAGGGAAATCAACTTCTACACGGTGATCTCGCATCCCGATCCGCAGGATGACCCCACCACGCCGGCGAGCGGTGGCGGCTCCTCGCCCAAGTTGAGTATTGCCCAGAATGGAGCGAGCTTGGTGATCAGTTGGACGGGAAATGGCTATGATCTGCAATCCGCTCCAACGGTGACTGGCGCGTGGACGAAAGTCACCACCACCGGAACGAGCTACACCACCGCGGCCACTGGCGCGGCGCAATTCTACCGCTTGAAGAGCCAATAGGCAAAGTAACGGTATTACTCTCAAGGCCGGGCGGATCTCGCCCGGCCTTTTTTCTTTTTGAGAAAGCCGCGCGCGTGCGCTGCCGCCGGCGGGTGGCGCGCCCGGTTTGCTTTTCGCGCGAGCGGAAATTCGTTATGGAACCAGAGTGTATTTGGAATACTACGGCCTGAAAGAGCCGCCGTTCGACATCACGCCGAATCCACGGTTCCTGTATTTCAGCCCGAAGCACCGGGAGGCGCTCAACCATTTGCTCTACGGCATTCGTGAGCGCAAAGGGTTCGTCCAGCTTACCGGCGAGGTCGGGGCGGGCAAGACGACCTTGTGCCGCGCGATGCTTGAGCAACTCGGGGACAATTTCGCCACCGCGCTCATCTTGAACCCGGTCCTCGACTCCGATGGCCTGATGAAAGCCGTCGCGATGGAGTTCGGCCTGAAGGTCAAGGGAATGGACCGCCTGGAGACGCTGGCGGCCATCAACGAGTTTTTGCTGGCGCGGGCGCATGGCGGACAGGATGCGGTGCTGATTATCGACGAGGCGCAGGACTTGACGAACGAGTTGCTCGAGCAGGTGCGCCTCCTTTCCAATCTTGAGACGGACGATCGCAAGCTTTTGCAAATTGTGCTGATGGGCCAGCCCGAGCTGCGCGAGCGCCTGGATGACCATCGCTTGCGGCAGCTTCGCCAGCGAATTACCGTGCGTTACCACCTGCGACCGCTGCGGTTTTCGGAATTGGGCCAGTATGTGCAGCACCGGCTGGAGGTGAGCGGGGCGTCGGGCGCGCCTTATTTCACAGTTGGGGCGTTGTGGCGGATTCACCGTTACAGCGGCGGCATTCCACGCCTGGTCAACGCCGTCTGCGACAAATGCCTGCTGGCCGGGTTCGTCCAGCAACGGGACAAGATTGATTTTGGGATGGTGGGCTTGTCCATTCGCGAACTGGAAGGAAAGATCGACGTATGAGCCTGATTAACGACGGCCTGAAGCGGGCCAAACAAGCGCAAGCCAAGCGTCCCGCCACTCCCGCGCCGGGCGTGAAGCTGGAGCCCGTGGCGGGCCTGGAGCGCCGCCCCAACTGGCTCGCCTGGGTGGCGCCGCTGGTGATCGTGCTGCTGCTGTGCGGGGGCAGTTGGATGATCTGGCGCGCCTGGAAGGGCAAGGCGGCCCCGCCGGTGGAAGTCGCGCGGGCCAATGTTCCGGAAAAAACTCCCGCGCCGGCACCGCCCCCGGCGGCGGTGACTGTAGCCAGGAAAGTCGAAGCGTCCTCCGAAGCGGCAAAACCAAAGCTCAACATCAGCACCAATCTGGTGACCCGGGTGATTCCCGCCCCGGAGACAAAGCCGGTGGCAAGCGCCGAGGCTCCCGCCCGTCCGCCAACGGAAAAACCCGCGCCGTCGCCAATCGTTCCCCCGCCAACGGCCACCACCACCGCCGCTTCGCCACCGGAGCCGACCCAAACCACCACCGCTGTTCCGGCGACGACAACATCGCGGGTTGTGACGGAGGTCGCGGCGCCCAAGCCGCCCGCACCAGCGCCTCAATCGATTCGGACCGCGAATGACTTTCCGATTCTGAAATTGCAGGGGATATTCTATCGTCGCAGCCATCCCTCCGTTCTGATCAACGGCAAAACCTTGTTTGTGGGGGACGAGATTCTCGAGGCGAAAGTGGGCAAGATCGAGCGCCAGTCGGTCACGGTGGAATGGCAGGGCCAGACCAAAACGCTCTATCTGCAATAAGTCGAAAACTCGCCTTCCCTTCAACCCGCCTTTTGCGAATACTTCGCGAAATGACGGGACTCCTTGAGAAAGTGGCGGCTTCGCCTTTGCTGGCGAG
>CAZMLP010001015.1:0-10908 GCA_964566745.1 uncultured Verrucomicrobiota bacterium
GGACGACGATGGCAACATCATCGTTTCCGAGTGGAGCAAATACGGTCACCTGCACAAGTTTGTGAAGGGGAAGTAATCCCGGCGGGGCGCAGGGCGGGGAATGACGGAGGACTGGGTCCTCGCCCTTTTTTGATTTCAACCTTCCCGTTCCCCGATTTCGCAGTCCGGCAATTTATCGGACGGGTTCACGCGGATTGGGAAGGCGGTGTTGGTGCCAGGCGCGCGCGCATGCGCCGCTCCCAGTTGCGGCCGGCGCCGGCATCCGCCAGCCGGGCCATCACCTCGGTTAACGGTTCGCCGCCGAATTGTCGCAGTTTCAGATAAAGAAGCGCCGGAACGATGGAGACCAGGGGCGACACAAAGACGCTGGTCAACGAGGCCAGTTCCGCGATCACCTTGGAAAAAGTCCCGCCTTTCGGGTCCGTGTTAATGCCGATCAGCTTCTCCACCAGTTTGGGCATGAAAAACTGGAACGCCACCGCCACCAGAATGTCCCGCTGCGATCGCGTGGTGAGCGCGGCCGTCCGTTTCAGCGCGGCTTTGTTTTGCAGCCCCTCCATCAACACCACGGGCGCCCAGAGGGCGTAGCGCAGGGTCAACAGCACCGCCGGGATCGCTAGGGGAATCAACCCGAGGAGGAGTCGCAATGTGACCAGCACGCCCGTGGTGAGAAAGGGCCGCCACCGGGAGAGCAGGACGGCGAAGGCCGGTCTCAACTCCACCGCCTTCAAAGGCGCCACGGCCAACTGGGCGACGATTATGGCGGTGACTCCCGCGATCGTCGAGCTGGTGACGAAGCTCGCGAGGTTTTTGAAAACCTCGAGGGCGACCCCCACCATGTCATTGCTCGCCCCGCCCCGGCGCGACTCTGCCAGACGAACGCCGATGGTGATCAACATCACGGCCATCACCGGGATGTGGGCGAGCAATGACACTTTGAATATCGTGGGGAAGTACTCGCTATAGAGGGCGAACGCGCGGCGGTAGAGCACGCCCAGGCCGTCCGCGTTGGCCCGCAGCGAGTGGGCGAGCGAGAGCGCGGTCTGCGGCCGCGCGGCCGGGTCCTTCGCCAGCGCCGACATGACCACGCGGGAAATTCCCTCGGGCAGTTTGCGATTGTGCTCGCGCAACGAGGGCGGCTGGCTTTCGCAATGGGCGCGCAGGACAGACAACGGCTCGCCGGTAAAAGGCGGGGAACCGCAAAGCATTTGATAGGCAATAACTCCCAGGCTGTAGATGTCCGAGCGCGCGTCTTGAGGCTCGCCCCGGCACTGCTCTGGCGACATGAAACAGGGCGTCCCCAGGATCGCGCCCGCGCGAGTCAACTGGCCCGACGTCGTGGTTCCTCCAGCCGCCGGCGCTGGCGTTGGTTGCGCAAAATCGAGTCGGATGGTTGGTTCCGAGGCGGGGCTGACCGGGACCTCTTGCGGGTGGATGGTCAACGGGGCGGGTTCCCCGCCCGGGGCGTCCGGGCCGGCCGCTTCCAAGAGCGGTGTCAGCCGGATCGTGGGGCTGGCATTGACCACCGGCCGGGCCGGTGCGCCTGGCGCGACATCGCTGGTTTCGGCGAGTTTCGCGATGCCAAAATCGAGCACTTTGGCACGGTAACCGCCGAGGCGGTTCGGCTCCAGCCAGATGTTGTCCGGTTTCAAGTCCCGGTGGATGATGCCTTGTTTGTGCGCCTCGTGCACCGCGCTGCAAACCTGCTCCAAAATTTCGACCACCCACTGGACCGGCAGGTGGTGTTCCTCCGCGATCACCTCGCGCAATGTGCAGCCGTCCAGGTATTCCATCACCAGATAGGCGATGTTTTCGCCCTCAACCTGGGCGAAGCCGAAGTCGGTGACGTCCACGATATTGGGATGCCGCAAGCGGCCCGCGGCCCGGGCCTCGCGCTGGAACCGTTGGACAAACTCCTGGTTCCGCATGAACTGGGGCGTGATCAGTTTGACGGCCACATACCGTCCGGTGCCGAGATGCGTGGCGAGGTAAACCGCGCCCATCCCGCCCTTCCCGAGCAGGCGCTCCAGGCGGTATTTCTCATCCAGGGTCTGACCGACGTAATGATCCAGACCGTTCATCGCAAACCGGACGCGCCCGCCAAGATATCCCGCTCAATTTTGCCGCCTCGGCAAATTGCTTTCGGCAGTTTCAGTAATCGTACAACCCGCGATCGTGCGAGTAAGCGCCGCCACCGCCACGGCCGCCCGACTCCTCGTCCGGCCCGCCCATGAACTCGCCCAGCACGTCGCCCATGTCCGCCTCGATCTTTTCGGGATCCTCGCCCGCCTCAAGCCGTTTGATCGCGATGTCCATTTCCTTCGGCATCGTTCCCGGCGGCATCATCTCCTTCATTTTTTTCATCATGTGCGCCATGTGCCGCGGGTTGTTTTCGTCGAGGTGATCCATGTCGCGCTCCATCTCCGCCATCACCTTTTCCATGCGGGCGTCATCGATGTCCGGCATGGGCGGGCCGTCGCCCTCGGGCGTCGCGGCCGGCTCCTTCGCGCCGCGCGGTGACGCGAACCGGCTCATCTCTTTCACCAACTTTTTGTTGCCGCATTTGGGACAGACCGGCGAGTGCGAGGGATTCACCCGCTTCGACAAAAAATTGTAAATCACCCGGCACTTCGGGCAGGCGAACTCGTAAATTGGCATAAGGAAATGGTTGGCACGGAAGTATCCGGCGTCAAGCCCGGCGCAAATTTTCACACCCCCAATTTCCAACCATGTCCCTTTCTTCAAAAGACAGAAATATCTCGCGCGGCATTCATTGAAAGATAGACTAAAACAAAGCCGGAAGCAGGTGGCGCGGAGCAATGTTCACACTTGAGGCGACGGCAAACACCCACAAATGGGGGGCCAAGCAAGCAAAATTAGGCAAAGTCGAATATTACCAAGCGCACTCACCACACTTCAAATATCCGCATCAAAACATCGCAAGATAGACACTCCAGCCACCGTCTCATTAATTACAAATCATTGACGAACTTTATTACATTTGTTATTTATATCAAGCATCACATGCAAACAAGCCCCGCCATCGATACCGTCGATTTCTCCCCCTTAATACGCGCCTTAGCCAACGGAAACGCGGTGATATTCGTCGGGGCTGGCGCGTCGCTTGACGCCGGGATGCCCTCATGGAAAGCTTTTTTATCAAAATGCATCGACCAAGCCAACTGTCACCGGGCCTCTGAACAGCAATTAAATGTCGCCCGAACTTTACTTGAAACGGGCGATTTTTTGCTGGCGGCAGAAATTCTACAAAATGTTCTCGATTCTGAATTACCGGAAATCGTGAGAAAACATTTCAGCGGCAGCGAAAGCAAGCCAACCGAAATTCATTCTGCAATTGCCAGCCTCCCGTTTTCACTGGCATTGACCACAAACTACGATCGACTTCTTGAATTGGCGTACTCTCCAACGGCGCACACCGTAACCTGGAGGCAGGCTGAAGATATGCTCCGCTTCATACGCGAATTCAGATTCGTAGTGGCTAAAATACATGGGGATTGCGAAAATCAGTCCTCAATAGTTCTGACTCGAACAAGCTACCGAAAGCTCATGCATTTGAATCAGGCCTTCACGGCATGCATGAAGACCCTATTGTTAACCAGAACATTACTTTTTGTCGGATGCAGCCTGCGCGACCATGATTTGCTGTCGTTAATAGAGGAGGCCCGCAGCGAATTTGACACAGGCTTCGGCCCGCACTACGCGATTTTGCTAAACGACCAGATCGACAGATATTTGATAGATTCGTTGCGTGAGTGTTATCGAATTCATGTAATTGCAGTAGGTGGAAATCAAACGGGCACTCGACACTGTACATTATCGAATCTTGAGCTTCCCAATTCGCCTTTGTCATCAGTGATCGCGGACGTGCTGACTGGGGTCGGCGGCCGGGTAGCTCTCGAACGTTACAATGCCTTCAGCAGTTATCCGACCTTCAACTCGCTTTTCAGTCTGAGAAATGCTATGGAAACGTTACTGAAAAAGGCAACTACCTTATGCGGCGCCCAAAGAGCCGACATATGCCTCGTGGCGCCCAACGACGACGCCCGCAGGGTAATTTACAGAATGATTGCTTATTCAGTACACGATCAAACGCCAAAAGTTTTTGACCCTCCAGAATTATTTGATGTAGACACCATCCAGGGTCGCCTCTTTTTGCAGCGAAAGATAGACAGTGACTACGTGTACATCAGTAACTTGAGAAACGGATATCACGAACTTAATCTTCAGGGGTACGCAGGACTCGCGTGCAATCAAATCCACAATGATTCGGCATGCCTGATTTCAGTTCCGATATACACTGACGGACGTCGATCCGGCATCCTGACCGTGGAGGCAGAAAGACTTCGAGCATTTACCCGAGATCATCTTGAAGTAATAAGGAATGTTTGCCGGGAGATCGGCTGGGCTCACTACGAGGCACGCCAACGAGTGAAGGCTTGCCTACCTCTACAACGATATTTTAAAGACATGTTGGCTTTTTCCAACCTGATGCGGATGAGCCGGTTGTTGGCCGAGTTTGAGTTGGTGTATATGTTGTATGCAATCGATCCGTATAACGGTTGCTTGAACGGGTATTACGTCGATACGAACGGCAGGACGTGCGACAGTCCGTTCACATATTTTTTTAGCGAGACAAGTTTGGCTACGGCGGTGTTGCGTGATCGGCGGAAACGCGTTTACGATCCGGCACGCGCTGGGGAGGGGGGAAATGAGGTCTCCGCAAGAGGACTCGATAAATTTCAAATAAAAGGCCCAATTTTCGGATTGCCTCTTCATTGCAAAGGCGTCACGGCTGGCGTCCTTGTGTGTTGGTCACGCAAAGAAGAGGACGCCTTCGGAAAAAATAAACAAGCAAATCTGGAAAGGTCTTCGGAAAGGGTGCGCCGGATCGCACACCTCATCGCAAATGATCCCTCCGAAATGAATGATTCTCAATCGACCCGCTTTCGGAAAATGTGCGCCGAGCGATTCATCGAAGTTGTGAATCGGGAGCTCCGGCGCATCGACAAGGGTAAATCTTGGGGGCCGGAGATGTATAAGAGTGCTTCTTGGCGGAAAAAGGCCATCGACTGTTTGGCCAAAGTCCTGGTCGATAGTTCCTGCGGCCTAAGACGCGTAAGGATTTGGCTATGCCTAGGAAAATTGAGAGCGGAGGAATGTGCATTTATTTGCATCAAGTCCATTAACCGCATTTCCGGTGACGGCAGTGGTAGAGTGGAGATCGATAAGTATGTTGGCAAATGCCTTTCTTGGGAGGATCCTTATTTAAAATACATTGTTGCGAGGTCCGCGTACGATCCTTACGCTCGCGTACTCGATGCTACAATGCTGGGCAACAAAGAGGAACCCTTGGGGAAAGTGCTCGATAAAGCACCTCATGCGCCGTGGATCGTCGCTCCGATCATTTCAAAAGGCAATTTGGATGAACCATTAGAAAAAGTTCGAGTTGTCGGTTTTTTGGCGGCGGATATGCACTATTTTGACGCTGGGACCAAAAGCGTGAAGTGTGAGGAAGTGCCGAACGACCTCCAAACTTATCAGCGATACTGCGTCGACCTCGTAACCGATGTGTTAGGTGGTCTTTTAAGGTACGAACGATTGGCGCAATCACGGCGATTCAAGTAGGCGCGCGCTGGCAGAAAGGTTGGCTCTGCAAAAACCGACTGTTTATAACTATCGCTGCCCGACGATGTTGTTAGAGCTATTTTAATTTTTTACGCGAAAAATTAGAGATTGGCGAGGTTTTTAAAATTCCACTCCGCGCCCGCATATTTCTCGCGCGCCAGCTTTTCCATTTCCGCGCGCGGCCAGTCGTGCCATTCCTCGTCCGCGCCCCAAACCGACCGCAGCGATTTGATCACGGTCTCGGCCGGGAGGTGCAGGTTCACCAGAAAATCCGCGTGGGAACGCCCGGCGCGATAGCCGGGTTCTTTGGACGGATGCGCGAGGAATTGCCCGATCTTCGCGAGGTCAAAATCGAGCAGGAGCGCCCCGTGAAAAACGAGGAACCGGCGCTTGCGACGCTGGGCGTTGCCGGAAAATTTGCGCCCGTTCACCACCATGTCAGTGCAACCCTGGATGCTGACCCCGGACGTAACCAATCGCTGAATCGCCTCCCGGTTGCGGCCCATCACATACTGGTTTGCGCGGGTGATGCTGGCCAATTCCGCGTGCCGCTCAATGTCCAAAATCAGGGAGTAATTCAGGCAGCCTGGCCCTTGCACCACCGTGCCGCCGCCGCTCATTCGTCGCAAAATGGGCATCTGATTTTGCCCGGTTTCAGCCAAATTCACCTCGGTTTTGGCTGAATTGGAGTATCCAATAACGATAAAGGGTTGCGCGGATGCCCAGGTGTGGAGCGATTCCCTGCCAACGCCGTTTTCCGCCTGATCCAAGAGCACCTCGTCGATGGCAAGATATTCTGCCGGATCGCTGGCGCTCAGGTGGAAATAACGCATATTGTTTTATGGTGACAGAGATGGCTCTGGAATCCAAACTGCACAACGTTTGAACTTGAATATTTTAGAGCAAAACACGGAAACGGCGAGCAAAACGGGCTCTTCATCCTCCCCGATGAAAACCCGGGAGCCGGGGAAAAACAACAAATGGGTGGATGCCGCGGTGGAAGTCCTGTTGAAGGACAACCAGCCCGAGCAAACCTCCTTGTTGCTGGCCAGGCTGGTGGAGCGCCTGCGCGCGGAGCACATCGCGGTGCCGACGAATATCACCACGCCGTACGTGAACACCATTCCGGCCGACCAGGAACCGCCGTACCCGGGCGACTGGCGGATCGAGCGCCGGATCAAGAGTTTTATCCGTTGGAACGCGATGGCGATGGTCGTCAACGCCAACCGCAAGCACAAGGGCCTGGGCGGTCACATCTCCAGTTTTGCCTCCTCGGCCACGTTGTACGAGGTCGCCTACAATCACTTCTTCCGGGGTGACGAGGACGGTGGCCCGGCGGACATCATTTTCTTCCAAGGCCACGCCACGCCCGGCAATTACGCCCGCGCCTACCTCGAGCGCCGGCTGGACGACCGGCATTTGCACAATTTTCGCCAGGAACTTGCCGAGGGCGGCGGTCTTTCCTCCTATCCGCATCCTTACTTGATGCCGGATTTTTGGCAGTTCCCGACGGTCTCGATGGGTTTGGGCCCAATCACCTCCATCTATCAGGCCCGGTTCAACCGTTATCTCAAGGCGCGCAAGCTGGTGAGCTGGACACGCGAGCCGAAGGTCTGGGCATTTGTCGGCGACGGCGAGTCGGACGAGCCGGAGACGCTGGGCCAACTGGCGCTCGCAGCCCGCGAGAATCTCGACAATCTAATTTGGGTCGTGAACTGCAATTTGCAACGGCTCGACGGCCCGGTGAGGGGCAACGGCAAGATCATCCAGGAATTGGAGGGCGTCTTCCGTGGCGCCGGCTGGAACGTCATCAAGGTTATTTGGGGCACGGAGTGGGATGAAATCATGGCCCGCGACACGACCGGCGAGTTGCTGAAGCGGATGATGGCGACCGTGGATGGCCAGTACCAAAAATACTCGGTGGCGCCCGGCAGTTATATCCGCAAGGACTTCTTTGGCGGCACCCCGGACCTGCGGCATTTGGTGAACCATCTCAGCGACGACGAGTTGCGCAAGCTCCTCCGGGGCGGTCACGACACCCGCAAGATGTACGCCGCCTACAAGGCCGCGATGGATCACAAGACCGGGCCGACCGTCATTCTCGCGAAGACGATCAAGGGCTACGGCCTCGGCGAGGCGGGCGAGGGCCGCAACATCACGCACGGGCAAAAGGCGATGAACGAGAAGGAACTTCGCGAGTTCCGCGCCCGGTTCGAGATTCCCATCAGTGACGAGGAAATCGCCGAGACGCCGTTCAGCCGTCCCGCGCTGGACAGCGTTGAGCACAAGTATTTGATGGAGCGGCGCAAGGCGTTGGGCGGATTCGTGCCCAAGCGCGTGGTCCGCGCCAAACCGCTCACCGCCCCGACACTGGCCGAGTTTGCGGATTTCACCGCAGCCTCGCCCAAAGAACTGTCCACCACGATGGCGTTCGTCAATTTCCTCCGGAAATTGATCCGTCACAAAGAGGTGGGCCGCCTGGTCGTGCCCATCATCCCTGACGAGGCGCGCACGTTCGGCATGGACGGCATGTTTGCCGAGGTCGGCATCTACTCGCCGAAAGGCCAGCTGTACGAGCCGGTCGATAAAGGCTCGCTGCTTTACTACAACGAGACGAAGGACGGCCAAATCCTCGAGGAAGGCATCAACGAGGCTGGCTCGATGGCCTCGTTCACCGCCGCCGGCACCGCTTACGCGACGCACGGCGTGAACATGATCCCGTTCTTCATCTATTACTCGATGTTCGGGTTCCAGCGCGTCGGCGACCAGATCTGGCTCTGCGGCGACTGCCGGGCGCGCGGCTTCCTGCTCGGCGGCACCGCCGGGCGCACCACGCTCAATGGCGAGGGCTTGCAGCACCAGGACGGCCACAGCCATCTGACGGCCTCCAGCGTGCCCAATTTGCTCTCCTACGAGCCGGCGTTCACCTACGAGATCGCGGTCATCATCCTGGACGGCATCAAGCGCATGTTCCAGGACGGCGAGGATATTTTCTACTACCTCTCGTTGCAGAACGAGAACTACGTGATGCCCGCGATGCCCGCTGGCGCGGAGGAGGGGATTCTCAAGGGCCTTTACAAATTCAAGGCCGGGCCCGCGGGCAAGAAGCACAAGGCGCAGATCTTCGGCAGCGGCTCGATCATCCGCTCCGCGCTTAAGGCGCAGGAAATCCTCGCCGAGCGTTACGACGTGTCCGCCGACGTCTGGAGCGCGACGAGCTACAAGCGTTTGCGCGTCGAGGCGCTGGCCGCCCAGCGGTGGAACATGCTCCATCCGACGGAGACGCCGCGAAAGTCGTATCTCGAAACGGCCATCGCCAACGAGAAGGGTGTGTTCGTTGCCGTGTCCGACAACATGAAGATCGTCGCCGACCAGGTCGCCCCGTGGATTCCAGGCGGTTTGACCACCCTTGGAACGGACGGCTTCGGCCGCAGCGAGACGCGCGAGAACTTGCGCCGTTTCTTCGAGGTGGACGCGGAGAGCACGGTCATCGCCACGCTCTACGCCCTCAGCCAAAAAGGCGAGCTGGACAAAAAGATTGTCGCTCAGGCCATCAAGGACCTCGGGGTCAATCCGGAGAAGGTCTTCCCGGTTTGCGTGTAAGCCGGGATCGCGTCCGTCGCGAATCTTCTTTTTTTTTGCGCCGCGTGATGTTTCAGATCACGCGGCGTTTTGCTTTCGGGGGGGCAGGAATACTATTTTGGACCCACAACTCTCCAAGAACCTCCCGAGTTCGTCGGATTAAGGAGGCGGAAGAATCTTAGACTCACCCCGTTCATAAACCAAATTGCCATGCGACCGTCCGTGTGTTGGAAGAGAATATCCGACCTTCCGTCTCCATCGAAATCAGCCACGGCATGCACACGCCAGCCGGCATCAGAAGGATGGCTGGGTGTTAGCAATACCGAATCAACGAATTTGGATCCGTCCATCTGCCAAACAGCCAATTCTCCGTCCGTATTTTGAAATAGAAAATCAACACTACCTGGACCCCAAAAATTACCACTTCCTACAAGCCTCCATTTGGCATCGACCTTGGATGGGGAGGCAAGTTCGGGTTTCCTCAATTTAGTTCCGTCCATGTACCACACCGCCAATGATCCGTCCTCATGTTGAAAAAGAACGTCTGGGCTTCCATCCCCGTCAACATCCGCAGTTCCGGCCACACGCCATCTGCAATCACCTGGGCTGCCGGGAGTAAATAGCTGCGCCGACTTCATTTTCGGCCCATCCATCAACCAGACTGCAAGGGTTCCGTCCTCGTGCTGAAACAACAGATCGCACTGCTTGTCTCCGTCAAAGTCGGCCGCGCCCATGATTCTCCACTTGGAATCGCCTGTGGCGGAAGGGTCCAGAAAGCGATTGGACATTTGTCTGCCTAAATCCAGCGACCAACCTGCGAGAAATCCATCGGCATTTTGGAGAATAATGGCCGGATACCCATCCATTTTGAAATCACACCTCACCGAGTGGAATTGACGATTCGCGTCCGAAGCACTGATAGTCGCTGTTACGGGCTTGCATCCGATCGCCAACTGCCAATCAGTCTCAGCCTTGATGCTTCGGCTTTGCGGTGGCCAATCACTTAAGACTCCGGCGGGAGGAGTCAACTTCGAGAGATTGATTTCACCCACTTCAAAAACCTCTTGCGGTTCGGCAACGTTTTCCAAGTTGTAAAATCCATACCTTCGCCATTTCAATGTAGCCAAGCCGGGCAATTCCTCTCCCTTCAGGATCTGCTGGGCATTCTCACAAACTGCTTTCGTAATAAGGATCTGGTCTTTGTCTGCGATCTTCATCAATCCATGTCCGACATGGACCTGCTTGCCGAAAATGTTTTTCGGCTGAGGCATTCCGCCAGCCTGTTCAACCATGACCTCCCCAAAATGAACGCCAATTCGCGTTTTTGCCGAACGCAAGAGTGCGTCGGCCGAATTGCGAAGCTCGGCCTGCAAATGAAGTGAAAATCGGACGGCGTCAGACGGCTTGCTAAACACCAGCAGCAAAACGTCTACTGAGTTGCTTAACTTTCGGGACTTTCCAAACCTGCCAAGAAGCCGCCCCGCCAACTCGTGATAGTCCGCGAGAACCGCTGCGCCTTGAACATCGCCCTTCTCCTCCAGCAATCTTGATGAATTGATAATCTCCGCGAAAACAAACGTCACGACGCCGGACGTGTGTAACCTTCGAAATTGTTCCACCGCTGCCTCATCTTGCGGCGAGATTGCCAATGACGCGACGCCCCTCGCCTCGATTTGGGCT
>CAZMLP010001016.1:0-1652 GCA_964566745.1 uncultured Verrucomicrobiota bacterium
GCGGCTTCATTGTCGAGGCAGGTATTCTACTCGATCAGCCCAATCCCAGTTCACAGCCTCGTTCCAAAGCCTTACCAACAAGCGGGCTTGTTTGCCATAATTGGTAGCACCGACAGACCGGCGGAACGGAATCACGCCCGAGTGACCTGGATCCGGTTGCCGTGGGCCGAAAGGCTGACGGCGCAGGCCGAGGCCTTATCCACGCGCCGCCTGGCATCGCGGTCTGCGCGAAAAATCTTTCGGCGGGATGCCCTTGTGGCTACCGTGAGCGCCCGCCATGACCAAGTGGAACCTAAAAAGGGATTTTGGAATTACTCGTTGATGTGAGTATGCCTGGCCAATTTTTGAAGAAGCCGGTTCTTCCCTGGGTTTTGGTCATTTTGTCGATCACCGCCTTGAAGGAATGGAACACGGCCAAGGTCTTTAAGGCCACCGCCTTTTTTGACGCGTGCTCGATTCTTACCGCGCGGCCGGAGGACGTTCCCCAAAACGGCGCGTTGGTGCTGGTGGATGAGTCCTCGCTCCGGTCGATGAGCGAGCTCCACAATGTTCGGTGGCCTTGGCCGAGATCGCTATTCGCCGCGCTGATCGCCGCGCTCCACCACGCAGGAGCGGAGAAGATATTGATGGATTTCACGTTTTTTGAAAAATCCGAGCCCGAGCATGATGACGTTTTGGCCGCTTACGCCGCCGCGTGCGAGGAAACTGTCCTGGCGCGGACCAGCAAGCAAAAGCCAGTCATTTGGGCGAACGGCATCCAGGTCAAATATCCAAAACTATTCGCCCGGTCCAGAACAGGTCTGGTTGATCTGGGTTTTGATCCGGACGGGGTCTATCGGCATTACCACTTGCCGGGATCGCTGGCGGCGGCGGCATTGACAAACAAGGTCGCTTACAAGTCGGACATGTTGCGCTGGCACGGCGGTTTGGGCTCGTCCAGTGTGAGCCTGACAAATGTCGCTTATGCCGCCGCGCCGTTTGTGGTGGAGGGCGAGCGGTTGCAGCGGCAGTTGCGCGAGAAGGGGGTGGACGAGACGAATCCCGTCGAGGTCGCGCGTGGACTGGCATCCGGTCTGCCGCCGCTGGAGGAAAGGATAGCGGTCGAGGTGCGTGGCAAGGTGGTGTTCGTGGGAGTCAACGCGGCTGGCACGGGTGACTGGAAAGCGATCCCGGTGGGGGGGATTGAGCCCGGCGTCCTGGTTCATTTCACGGCCTGGATGAACGCCCTCCGGGGTGAGTTCATTCGTGAAGCCCCGCCTTGGGGGGATGTGCTCGCGAGCGTGCTGTTAACCTCGATTATTCTTGGCTTTGGATGGCTTCGCCCTGGCGGGGCATGGATCGTCGCCGTCGGTGTCGGGCTGGAGGTGGCCTTGCTGGGAGGAATCTTTCTGGCGTTTCGCCATGGCTGGTTTCTTCCGCCGGCGCTGCCCGCCGCCAGCATTCTCCTCGCCATGGTGGGAAGCGTGTCTCACAACTTCTGGCGGGAGAGCGAGCGCAAGCGTGAAATCCAGGCCATCTTCGGCAGCTATGTCTCGGAACAAGTCGTGAACCAATTGCTGGAGAACCCGGATGCCATCAAGCTGGGCGGGGAGAAGAAGGTGTTGACCGTGTTTTTCTCCGACCTGGCCGGCTTCACCGACCTTTCGGAAAAG
>CAZMLP010001017.1:0-2917 GCA_964566745.1 uncultured Verrucomicrobiota bacterium
GCAGGCGCCGACGAATTTCGTCCCGTATCATCCCGCCACCACGAATTACCAGGTGCCCGGGGATGGCCTCGGCTGGAACGTCCGCTCGGTGAAGATGCCGAACGTGACGCAGGCGATGATGAACGAGCTGTTCTCGCAAGCTTCCATGGGCAATGACCAGATCGGCTCGTTTTGGGCGCACCTGCCCGAGACCGATTTTCTGACGAACATCACCCGCATGGCGATTCTCGCCCAAAAGTCCGCCGCCCTCTATCCGGGCGTGCCATTCCGTTACTGCACCGCGGTGGAGTCAATGCAGCGATTTCTGAAAGCCACCGACCAAACACCGCCGCAATTGGAGATTTCGGAAACGGGCGAGGGCGAGACCGTCACTTACACGCTGCGCACGGACGAGCCGATCTTTCAACCGCGGCCGTTCGTCGCCACGAAAGACATCTTCCAGCGTTATCGCATTGTGCCGTGCGTGGCGACTGGCACGAACACCTGGACGGTCACGCTGCCCGTGCCACGCTCGCAAATGGCGAAAGCGGGGGTGGCGGTCACCGACCTGGCGGGCAACCTGACCACGCGCCTCCTGCGCTTCTTTCCCGACGACATCTTCATCGACAATCTCGATCCGCAATACAGCGAATGGAGCGGCAACTGGACAAACTATGCCTCGTACGCGTGGGGAACGAACTCGCGTGTCGCGCTGGTTTCCGCCAGCGCCGACCTGCGGGTCCGGTGGACATTGCCCGTCACCGAGTCCGGCTCCTATAACGTCCTCATTCAAGTGCCGTTCGTTTACTCGCCGGCCAGCAATCTGGTGTTCAACGTGCGCGCCGGGGACACGATTCTCCAGACGATTTCGCGGACGGAACCACTGCCTCCTTATCACTGGCTTTACCTTGCGAATGTGACGCTCGACGCGGGCGTGACCAACGCGCTCGAGATGGTGGTGGACGGCGCGTCCCAACCGGGCGCGATCGCCATTGCGGATGTCGTCAAGCTATCGCCGCTGGCGCAGCCATTGCCCGGTTTTATCAAGGATGTGGTGGTGGACGCGGCAGAAACGACGGCGAATATTTCCTGGACCACCATCGCGCCCGCGAGCGGTTTGGTGAAATACGGATCGACCCCAACGTGGGGCGCGTTCACCGCGACGAATCAAACCCCGGCGACGAAACATGTGGTCACGCTGACGGGTCTGCAACCGGGGGTGGCGTATTATTTTCAAGTCAGCTCCGCGACGCCGGAATTGACGCACACGATGGAAGGCTCGCTGGTGACCGCGACAAGGTCGGCGCCGGTTGTGGCGCAATTGTTTGATCTCACGGGCCAGTGGAAATACACCACTGCCAATTTCGACGGAGTGACGAATTGGACCGCGCCGAATTTTGAGGACTCCGCCTGGCACAAAGGCAATGGCTTGCTCTGGGCGGACGCGCGACCAGGCAAGCCCAGTTCAAAAGTGTCCCCGCGCGGCACGGAAATGCCCGGCAACCTGGCCACCGGCTACCCGTTCCCGGCCTACTCGTTTCGCCGACACTTCAACTTTCCGGGCAACCTCGCCAACCCGACACTCACCTTCACCAACTATCTCGACGACGGGGCGGTGTTTTATCTGAACGGTGTGGAGGTCCGGCGCGTGAACATGCCGCCCGTGCCTGTGGTCATCACCAACGCCACGCGCGCCACCGATTTCAGTTGCGGCGGTGACGCGACCTGCCCGGTCGTTTTCTCGCTTTCAGGAAGCCAACTTTCGAGCCTGGTCGCGGGGGACAATCTCCTCGCGGTGGAGGTGCATAATTACACCGCCGACAGCCCGGACATCACGTTTGGGGCCGCGTTGACCGTGACCGCCAGCGCGGTCGAGGCCCCCCGCCTCGGATACTTGCGCGAGGGAAACTCCGCGGCGCTCTACTGGAACGGAGCCTTTGTGCTGCAACAAGCCACGCACCTTGGTGACGACGCGGATTGGGCTGACGTTCCCGCTCCCGCAGCCAGTCCGTACGCGATTCCCGCCTCGACCAGTCATTTCTATCGGCTGAGGTATTGAGGGCGGCCGCCCTTGGGAATGTTTTCTCGCCTTTCGAGGAGCTTGAAATGGTGGGGACCAATAGCCCACTGTTTTTATTGTGAAGTGCCTTGAGAGAGCGAGGGAGCGCGTTTACGGTGGGGCGTGCGGTTGATCCCGAAACGTGGATTTGAACGACGGTTGCTTTGTGCTTGCAGCCTGGCGCTGGGCGTTTTGGCCGCAGGTTGCGGCAAGAAAGCGCCCGCAATACCTGTTCCTGAGGTAGCCAAGGCGGACGCGCCTGTGGTGGCAGCCGCCATTCCCGCGAGTCAAAAAGCGCCTTCCTCCGTTTCTATCGCCACCCCTTCACCCTCCGCGCCAGCCGCGGACGGAAAATCCGCGACCGTTTCATCCTCGGCCAAACCGTTGGTTCCTCCGCCGGCGGCCGCCGGGCCGAATTTCCTTTACCGGCCGGTGGAGATTTACAACGAGGCCCTGCGCCGTTTGCGCGGCGATGGCATGCCGCAGAATTTGCCGGAGGCGGCCGCGCTATTTCGCGAGGCGGCGGATCGGGGGCATGCGTTGTCGCAACACAATCTCGGCGTGCTTTACCTCACCGGCCAGGGCGTGCCGCAGGATTTCGCGATGGCCCGCGAGTGGCTGCGCAAGGCCGCCGAACAGGAGCCGGGCGTGGCGGAGGCGGCGTTCAAGCTGGGCGTGATTTACGCCACCGGCCAGGGCGTGCCGGTGGATGCGCGCGAGGCCGCCAAATGGCTGGAAAAGGCCGCGGCGCAAAAACATGTCGAGGCGGCGCAAAATCTGGCGACCTTGTATCTCGGCAAGCAACTGGGCGAGCCGGACTATGCGGCGGCGATCAAGTGGTTTCGGGTGGCGGCGGAGGGGGGGCACGTGCCTTCCCAG
>CAZMLP010001018.1:0-4443 GCA_964566745.1 uncultured Verrucomicrobiota bacterium
TCACGTTGCTGGAAGTCTTGTGCTT
This sequence comes from uncultured Verrucomicrobiota bacterium, assembly GCA_964566745.1. GTDB lineage: Bacteria > Verrucomicrobiota > Verrucomicrobiia > Limisphaerales > CAZMLP01 > CAZMLP01. The sequence goes on from CAZMLP010001018.1 coordinate 26, forward strand.
GAACAAATTGCCCAGGCCGGGGATGTCCCCCAACAGCGGAATCTTGCTCTCGCTTTGCGTTTTTTGGTTCTGCATCAAACCACCGATGATCACGGTTTGCCGGTTGGGGGTGACGACCACCGTGTCCGCCGAGCGCATGTCGATGACTGGCGCGTTGACGCCTTGCGAGATCGGCACCGACTGGTCCGACAACTGGGAAATCTGCGGCGAGACGATCATCTCGACGAGGTTCTCCGAGGTGATGAAGGGTGTGACCTTCAGGATGATGCCGACGCTTTGGTAGCTGATGGAATTGATCGGATTGCCGGTCAGGCCGTTGAAGCTCACGCTGGTCACCAGCGGCACCGACTGGCCGACGGTGATGGTGGCGGGCTGGTTGTTGCGGGTGAGGATGGATGGACGCGAAAGCACCTCGGTTTTGCCGGCCTGGGCGATGGCGCGGAGCGTTCCCTGATAATCCTGGCCGAGGACCTGATACAAGCCGGACCCCGGCGGGGTGGGCACGAAGCTCTGGACCGGCTGGCCCAGGCTGTTAAAACTCAAATTGGTCGCGGCGGTGTTCAAGCCGGAAAGGCCGAAAACGTCCGAGCCATTGACGGTGTTGCCGCCCCCAACCCCTTTGCGGAAGCCGCCCTCGAAGCCGACATCAAACCCCTTGTTGTAGGTGACCTCGAGGAACACCACTTTAATCAGCACTTGCGGCTTGGGCCGGTCCAGGTTGGTGACGACTTGCGACACGTACTGGCTGGTCTCCTCGTCCGTGATGACGATTAACCGGCGCGACTCCGGGTCGCTGGAAATCATGGCGTCGCCCACCGTGCCGTTCGGGAAATACTGGCGCGTGGTGCTGCCGCTGGAGCCGGTGGCGCGGCTTTGGCCCCCGCCTCCGCCGCCAAAGTTTCCGCCCCCGCCCCCGCCACCCTGGCGCTGTTGCGCCAGCGCCGCGGTAAGCGTGGCCAGGCCGAGGCACAAGGCCAGCGCGCGGGCGAGGCTCCAATGAAATTTGGGACGTGATAAGATGCTCATGAGTGTCCTTGCCATTTGAAATTGCGGGGCGCGGTCAACGCAGGCCTTGCCCGATGCCGTTGCCGCCACCGAACCCGCTGTTGAAGCCGTTGTTTTGCGTGCCGGTGGAGATTGCCTGGTTGTTTTGCTGGATGCGGCTCATCAGCGCGCTGTTTTGGTTTGCCGTGTTGCGGTTCATCGACGTGGTGTTGCGCTGGAACATTTCTTGCAGGATTTGCTCGACCTCCTGAACGTCCGCGTTTTCCAGCGAATAGACATACACGCGCTGCTTGCGGGCCTGGCTGCCGTCCAGTTGGTTGATCATCTGCGCGATCTGCGGCATCAACTCGCCCGCCGCGCTCACGATCAGCGACGAGGTTCGCGCGTCGGGCACCGCGATCACACGACCTTGCTTCTGGGCGCGCTCGCTGGTGTTTTGGGCGCCGGCCCGGTTGCGGTTGTTTTGGCCGAAAAATCCGCCGAACCGGATCGGCCCCTGGTTGTTGTTGTTGCCGGTCTTGGTCTCGTCGGGGAACAGATTGGTGAGCATGTCGGCCAGCTCTTGCGGGTCCGCGTTGCGCAACTGGAAGACACGCAGCACCGTGACGTCCGAGACTTCCACATCCACCTTGTCCACGATGTTCTCCTTGATGGCCGCCAGGATGTCGTCCGGGGCGGCGACGATCAGCGAGTTGCTCCGCTCGTCCGCCACCGCCACCACGTGCGGCGCGGTGGCGCCGTTGCTGTTGCCACCGCGTCCGCCTCCACCGCCGCGGTTTCCACCAAAACCGCCTCCAAAGCCGGGAAATCCCCCGCCCGGAAACCCGCCAATACCGCCGCCGCGATTGTTGTTGTTCCCTTGCTGGGCGGTGGGGGTGAACAGTTCCTTGATGACGGCGGCCAATTCCTTGGCGTCCGCGAATTTTAACGCGAAAACACGCAGGCCCGACGTGCTCGAAATCGAGTCGTCCAAGGCGGAAATGATTTCGGTCATGCGTCGGACGTCTGTTTCGGTCGCGGTAAGGACGATCGAATTCGCGCTTTCATTGGCGGACATCTCCGCATAAGTGCCGATCAGCGGGCGCAAATTGGTGATCAACTGCGTCACGTTCGCGTACCGCACCGGAATGATCTGGGTGACCATGCCGTCGCTTTTGTGGATCTCCTGGACGTCGGCCGTCTTCTTCACGGGGATGTCCTTCTTTTTGGCCTCCTCGCGCGACACGATGTTCAGCACCCGCCCGTTGCGGATGGCGGCGTACTCGTTTTTGTTCAGGATGGTGTTGAGCACGTCCACCGCCTCGTCTTTGCTGAGCGGTTGCGCGCTCCAGACGTCCACCTTTCCCTTCACATCAACCTCCTTGACGATGATAAACCCTGCGGCCTCGCTCAGGTAATCAAGCACCATGTCCAGCGGCACGCCGCGAAAGTTCAGGCGGAGCATGCCGTTCTCCAGTGGTGGCAACGCCTTGGCTGCGGGAGCCGCCGCGGGCGCGGTGGCCGGTGGCTCCGGAGCGGGAATTGCCGCCGTGTCAGGCGCGTCCGCCGCGTGACCAGCCAGGGCCATCCAGGCGGCCAGCGCCCCGGCGATGATGAATCGTTGTGCAATGCAGGTTTTCATTTATTCAACTCCTCCTCCCGTTTTTTCAGTAATCGTTTCAAGGCGTCGTCGTCCCCGCCGCTGTCGCCCGAGCCGGATGATGACGAAGTGCTGGATGAGCCGGTTTTGGCGCTGTAGCGCTCATTGGACGCGGCGATTTTTTCCCATGGCCCCTCGTCTTGCCGCCGCATCTGCGCGCCCACGGCCAGTTCGATGCTTTTGCCATTGGCCTCCAGCGTCACTTTGTCCGGGGTGATGCTGACGACTGTGTAGCCGCCAATTTTGTCGTTCAATGTCACCGATTTGCGAAACTCCGAACTCGACCCGTCGAAAAAGGCGAAGTCCCCCTTCACGTAGCTCATCGTGCCCGCCAGGGTGAAAGTGTCGGTCTTTACCACCTTCTCCACCTTGCGCTCCCGGCTCGCCCGGCTGGAGCGATTGGGGTTAAAAATATTGCGCTCGTTGAGGATATTGAAGGAGGCCAGGTCGGAGCGCGACGCTTTGCCGCCCTCGTCACCGCTCGCCGGTGCGGCCGGGATGGTTGGGGCGGCAGGGGCGTTCGTCTTGCCGGAAGGCGCGCTGGTTGCGGCGGGAGCGGGTGAATTGGTCTCCGCGTCCGCGCCTGTCACCGCCGGCAACGCGGCCAGCAACGCCGCCAGGCAAAAACAAACCGGGCCGGTTTTTGCGCGGCGGCCGGGATTGGGCTTTGAGAGGGAATGCATGTTCAAGGCTCCGTCGAGTTCAATTGCAAACCGGTCACCAGCAAGCCCAGGCTGAGTTGCGAGCCGTCGTCATTCTTTGAGGTGAGTTGCAGCGACTCGATTTTCAGCCCGAGCGGGTCTTTCTCCACCGAGTAAAGAAACTTGGCGAGGGCGGACAGGGAGCCGGTGACATCCACCTGGCACTCAAGGGTGGCGTATTCCTCCGCCGTGCGCTTCCACTGCGGCTTGATTGAGGTGATGCTGACGCGGCTTTGCTGCACCCAGTCATAGAACGGCTTCACCATGCGCTCCTCCGCGGCGGAAACCTCGGCGGGAAGGGTGTTGGTGCGCATTCCCTCCCACCGGGACCGGAACGTCCGCTCGTTGGCGAGCAACTGTTTTCCCTGGGCAATGGATTTCCGCAACTCGACGATCCGCGCCGAGCGGTCCTGCCAGCTTTTTGCCAGCGGGGTGAAGAGGAGCCGGTCACCCAGCCAGAGGGCCACGGCGGCGAGGGCCACCACGGTGAGGATTTGCTGGCGATTTTGCGGCGTCACATTCATTGCTGCGTCCTTTCGCCCCATTGAAAGTTAAAACCGAACTGCACCGGCGAGCCGCCGTGCAACTGGTCCATTTTCACATCACTCACCTCGGGCGCCTTGCGCAAGCGGTCCAAGGTTTTTAGCAGCGCGTCACTGCTTCGCGCCGTGCCCGTGCAGGTCACCACACCTGACTCGCGCAGGTCCACGGCCTTGGCGGTGACCGTGCCCTCCTCGGGAAAAGCCTCCGTCAACCGTCGCAGCATGCTCAGGCCGGGCATCGACTCGTTGAACCACGGCCTGTATTGCTTGATTTGCGCCTGCACGTTCTCGACCTCGCGCACGCGCGGCGACATTTTCCCCCACTCGGAGCGCAGGCTCGAAAGCTGGATTTGCTGGACTCCGAACGCCCCGATCACCAGCAGCACCACCCCGCCCGCGACCGCCCCGATATAGGCCAGTTTGCGTGACGAGTAACGGGTCGTGAGTTGCTGCCACGCGCTGACCTTGGGCGGCAGAAATTCCAGCTCCGGTGTCTGGCCCGCCAGATAACGCGCGGCGAGCGCCAACTCC
>CAZMLP010001019.1:0-1852 GCA_964566745.1 uncultured Verrucomicrobiota bacterium
ACGGCGCCGCCTGTGGCGGCCGAGCGTCCACATTGATAGCCACGCCGCCGTCCACAGTGCCGGCAACGAGCGTGCCCGCTTTCGGACCGGGCAGGTACCAGAAGCTCAAGGTGTAAATCTGCCCAGCCGACAACGCGGGAGTGATCACTTGCGAAATGGCAGTCGCGGCGCCCGAACCGCCGCTGCTGGCCACCAGGTGCAGGCTGCCGTTGCCGCTGTTTTTGACCGTTCCGCTGATTTCACTGCCTTGCAGATTGGTTCCCACAGTCCACGAGCCGGCCAGCGCCGACTCGAAGCCGCCGTTGACCAGGAGGTTGACCCCTTGGCCCGGCACCACACCCGCGACCAGGCTGACGTCATCCAAATACACCTCGCCGGGTGTTGTCAGGTAGAGCGCCATCGTGGAACTGCCCGCAAAGCCCGACACGGACACAAACTGCCAGGCCAGCGACGACGTGGCGTTGGTAGAGACAGCGGCCCAGTTGCCGACCCGGCGATGGTCCTGGCGCGGATCGATCAGTTGCAGCGAGGAGCCGCCACCCGCGGCCGCGGCCGGCCAGGGCGCGCTGGCGTCATAAGTCACGGTGTCCACCACCAAGTCCGGCTGGCCATCGAACCCCGGTTTGATGAGTCGGAGCGTCTCGCCGCCCTTGTCCAGTTTTCCGTTGTAAACTCCCGCAATGGGAATGCCGCTCCCGTAAGCCGAGGCAAACGCCTCCGGGTCCTTTACGATGACCCAGTAAGTGTTTGGGGGGATAAAGGTGGCCGCCGGGAAGGTGTAATCCACCCCGTCAATCCGCCAGCCGGAAAGGTCGAAGGTCTGCGAGTCCGAGCGGTTGTATATCTCCACATACTCCGCGTTTGTGACCGCCGCGTGGTACATGATCTCGTTGATCGAGACGTAATCCTGCGGCAATTGCACTTGCCCGTTGTATTTTACCGTGACCGATGTGATGGCATTCGTCGTCGGCTGGCCATTGCGGTCAATGCCTTGAAGCGTGAGCAGGGTGTTCCCGGCAGGAACCGGCAGCGAGAACGTCCAGTTGCTCAACGTCAGCCACGTCAGCGGGTAATTGACACCATTGACCATGATTGACCGCACGTTGATCGGGGCCGTGCCTTGCAGGGCAAGCAAGTTCCGGCTTGTGGCGATGGTCCCGTTGGTCTGGCCCGCCACCGTGAAGGGCGCGGTGTTGGTCGATAGCAGTTTCAGCAGGTTGTTGCGCCGGTTGCGAATCCATGACTTTACCGTGTTTGGTGAGTTGACGGCCACGCCGTCCCCCCGCAGGGCGGCGTAACGCGCGTCGAGAACCGGGTCCACTTGCTCGTTTTGGAACGGCCCGTTCACCGCGTCGTAGATGGCTTGCAGATATGCCCGGCGGAAGGGCGGGTGGTTGTACAAACGGCGAATCACCGGCTCGATGGTGGAAAACACATCGGTGTTCACGCCGTCGCCCAGGCCCATCGCGAAGGCGATGTCCCAATGGAACAGCCGCCATTTGCCGTTGGCCGGTTTGTAGGCGTACATGTTTTTGCCGCGCGAATAGCCGTACGAGTCCCAGTCGCCGACGAGGTGCCGCATCGCCATCGCCGTCACCCACTCGTCCACGTCAATGGTCTTGTCCAGCGCCCGGGTCAATTCGTCCGGGTTGGTGGTGTTCACCGCGTCCACCAGCGCGAAGAGATCGGTGTAATCATTGGCCGAGTCTTTCACCGCCCGCTTGCGCCAGCCCCAGCGGTAGCGCGCCAGCTTCTTCTCGCCGCCGGTGGTGGTGAACAATTGCAGCGAGGCGTCCACATTCTGGAAGCCGAGGGTCACCGGATCGTACTCGAACCAGTCCTCGATCTTGTG
>CAZMLP010001020.1:0-8132 GCA_964566745.1 uncultured Verrucomicrobiota bacterium
AACATCGGCCTGGCGAAACAGAAGTCGCAGCCGATTTGCCAGGACACCGGGAGCATTATTTTCTACGTCGAGTGCCCGGTCGGCATGGACCAGATTGCCTTCGAGGATACCGCGCGCCTGGCGGTCAAAAAAGCGACCAAGCTGGGCTACCTGCGCCAGAATTCAGTCGATTCGCTGACCGGTGTGAACGATGGCACGAACGTCGGTCCCGGCTCGCCCATCGTTCATTTCCACCAGCATCGGGGCGACGAGCTAAACGTGAAGCTCATTTTAAAAGGTGGCGGGTGCGAGAACGTGGGCGCGCAATACTCCCTGCCGAACGAGAAGCTGAAGGCGAACCGCGACCTGGATGGTTGCCGCAAGGTGATCTTGGACGCGATCCTGCAAGCGCAGGGCAAAGGGTGCGGCCCGGGCATCCTGGGCGTTTGTATCGGAGGTGACCGCGCGACCGGTTACGAGTTTTCCAAACAGCAATTCCTGCGCACGCTGCCGGATCGCAACCCAATTCCTGAACTGGATCAACTTGAGCAGGATGTCCTGAAGACCGCGAACGAGTTGGGCATCGGCCCCATGGGTTTTGGCGGCAAAACCACACTGCTCGGCGTGAAAGTTTGCGCCGCGAACCGTCTTCCCGCCTCTTTCTTTGTGAGTGTGAGCTACATGTGCTGGGCCTACCGTCGCCAAGGCGTGAATCTTAATGCGCGCGGCGAGATCGAGAAGTGGTTGTACTAATACTATTATGATTTCCCTATCCGCCCCGTTTACCGAGGAAAAGATTCGCGCGCTCAAGGTGGGAGACGAGGTCGCCGTCACCGGCATTGTCTTCACTGGTCGCGACGCGGTGCACAAGTATCTACACGAGGGAGGCGAGCTGCCCCCGGAGGTGAACCTTAAAAATGGCATCATCTACCATTGCGGGCCAGTGACGTTGAAGGACGAGGCGGGCCATTGGAAAGTCACCGCCGCCGGGCCGACCACCTCAATTCGCGAGGAGCCGTACCAGGGGGAGATCATCAAACACTTCGGCGTGCGCGCGGTGATCGGCAAGGGGGGCATGGGCGAGCGGACCCTCAAGGCGTGCCAGGAAAACGGCTGCGTTTATCTCCACGCGATCGGCGGCGCGGCGCAGGTGCTGGCGGAGTGCGTCAAACGCGTGCGCAACGTCTATTTTTTTGAGAAGTTCGGCGCGCCCGAGGCGATCTGGGAGCTGGAGGTCGAGAATTTCCCGGCGGTCGTCACCATGGATTCGCACGGCCGCTCCTTGCACAAGGAAGTGTTCGACGCCAGCCAGGCGGAGCTCGCGAAGCGGGTATAGCTCGCTCGCGAGCGCCCAACGGTCCGTCAGGCGCGCGGGTGGAATTTACGGTGCACCTCGCGCAAGCGGCTGCCCGCGACATGCGTGTACATCTCGGTGGTGGCGATGCTCGCGTGGCCCAGCATCTCCTGGATCACCCGCAAATCCGCCCCGTGTTCCAGTAAATGGGTGGCAAAACTGTGACGCAACATGTGCGGTGTGACATTTCGGCCGACTCCGGCAAGCGCGACGCGTTCCTTGATGCGTTTCCAAAGTGTGACATGCGCGAACGGCCCGCCGCGAAGGTTCAGGAAAACGTTCGCGGGCGAGCGCTTGTTCACAAGTTTGGGCCGGCCAACGGCCAAGTAACGCTCCAGCGCGGCAACCGCCTTTCTCCCCACCGGCACAACCCGCTCTTTGTTCCCTTTGCCAATCACCGTGACGAAGCCCGCGTCCAGGCGAAGTTGCTCCAGGCGGATCTGGCGCAACTCGGCCAGGCGCAGGCCGGACGCGTAAGCCAGCTCGATCACCGCCTGGTCACACAGTGTGACGGGCGTCTCCGGCAGGATGGGTGTCAGCAGCCGGTCGATCTCCTCGTTGGTCAACGCCTTCGGCAGGCGTTTCCACCGGCGTGGTAATGAGAGGTTTTCCGCGACGTTCACCGGCAGGAATTTTTCCGTCTCGCAGAACCGGTAGAAGGCGCGCAACGCGGCAATCTCAAGATAAACCGACTCCGAGCTGAGTTTGCGGCCGGGCGAAACGGGTTCTATTTCCAAAGGCCGCTCGCGCTCGTGCTGGAGAAAATCAGAGAGGTGCCGAAACTCGACTTGCCTCCACTCATTCAAGCCTTGCTTGCGTGCCCAGGCGACAAAGCGATGGAGCAAGCCCGCGTAGGTTTTTTGCGTGTGCTCCGCCTGCCCGCGCTCATGGCGGAGATATTGCAGAAAATCCTCGACGAGGGTTTCCATTCGATGCCAAGGCTCGCGACCAAACTTGGTCAGACGGCGCGGCGCGCCGCCCTCACTTTTCGGAGTTAGCCCGCCGCGTAGCGCGCCGCAGCCGGCGTTTCGGCGCCGGAGCGGGTGATGCCCCGCCCTTGGTTGGCCGCGAGATGCTCGCAAATTTTGAACACCGTCTCGACCGAGTCCGGCGAAGCGATGGCCTCGGCGATTTCGGACGCGCTGAAATCCTTGCCGCGATTGGCGGTGAGATGCGCGACCAGCTTGCTTTGCAGCGCGATCACCGCGCCCGCCGCCTTTTTGCCGGCCTCGACGCCCGGTTGATGGTAGGCATTGATGTTCACGAGCGAGGCGTAGAGGCCGACCGCGCGCTCGAACAGCGCGATCAACATGCCCACGGTGAAGGCCGAGCAATCACGCACGGTGAGAGTGATGCTCTGACGCCCTTTCTCGTAAAGCGCCTCGCGCGTTCCCAGGAGGAAACCGCCGAGAAAATCGCCGCTGGTGACACCCGGCTCGACCGCCATGCTGGCCCCCGCGCGGTCTTGCAACACTTCAATGAACACCACGAAGAAATTCAAAACACCCTCGCGGAGTTGCTGGACATAGGCGTGCTGATCGGTGCTGCCTTTGTTGCCGTACACCGCGATGCCCTGGTTCACCACCTTGCCGTCGCGGTCCAGCTCCTTGCCGAGTGACTCCATCACGAGTTGCTGGAGGTACTTGGAGAACAATTCAAGGCGATCCTTGTAAGGCAGCACCACCATGTCCTTCGCGCCGCGGCCGGAGCCGAGGAAATGCCACATCAACGCCAGTTGCGCGGCCGGATTTCGGGCCGTCACCGGCTGGCGAGTCACCTCGTCGCAAGCACGCGCGCCGGCCAGCATGCCATCAATATCGAGGCCTTGCAGCGCCGCGGGCAAAAGACCGACCGCGCACAACTCGCTGGTGCGACCGCCCACCCAATCCCACATCGGAAAGCGCCGCAGCCATTTCTTGTCCGAGGCGTATTTGTCCAACTCGCTGTTCACCCCGGTCACCGCGACCGCGTGTTTCGCGAATTCGAGTCCCGCGCGGCCCCACGCCGCCTCGGCCTCGAGCATGCCGTTGCGAGTCTCCTTCGTGCCGCCGCTCTTGCTGATGACCACGCAAAGGGTGCGGCCCAATTCCCCCGCCAACTGGCCGAGCACCTTGTCCATGCCGTCGGGATCGGTGTTGTCAAAGAAGTGCGGGCGCAAGCGATCCTGCCCGGGCTGGCCGAGGGCGTGCGCGACAAACTGCGGCCCGAGCGCGGAACCGCCGATGCCAACGACGAGCACCGAGTGGAAGGGGCCCTTTACCCCCTGCACCTTGCGGGTGTGAACCTCCGCCACGAATGCCTTCAGCGCCGCGAGCGTGTCCTCGATCTCCGCGCGCAATTCCGGCCTGGGCGCAAGCGCCGCGTTTCGCAGCCAGTAGTGGCCGACCATGCGGCCCTCGTCCTTGTTGGCGATGCTGCCGGCCTCAAGCTCGGCCATCTCCGCGTAGGCGCGCTGGAGGCGCGGCTCCATGGCCGCGAAGAAATCATCGGGAAAGTTGACCCGGCTCAAGTCAATCGCGAGGCCAAGGTCGGGAAATTCCGTGTAATGCTTTTGGAAGCGGTCCCACAGTTGCGCTTTGCTCAAGTTCATAACTAGGCAAAACCTTACGCCGCCCGCCGCCGGAATGAAAGCGGCGTGTGGTCACGATTTTGGGGCGGCGCGGGCATTGTGAGCGGGACAAAAAACAGGCATGTTTGGGTCAACGATGTTCCGCGTGATTGGCCATCTGGACATGGACGCGTTTTACGCCTCCGTCGAGCAGCGGGATCATCCCCATTTGCGGGGAAAGCCGGTGATCGTCGGCGCGCCGCCGACGCAACGCGGCGTGGTTTGCGCGGCGAGCTACGAGGCGCGCAAGTTCGGCGTGCGCTCGGCAATGCCCAGCGCCACGGCAGGCAGGTTGTGCCCGAAGGGTATTTTTGTCCGGCCGCGAATGGACCAATATCGCGCCGAGTCGCGGTTGATCATGCAAATCGTCGCCGAGTCCGGGGCGGTGGTTGAGCGGATGTCCATTGACGAGGCGTATCTCGACCTTTCCGCCCTTTGCCAGGGCGCGGATGCCGATGCCTCGCTGCAACTGGCCTTGCCCCTTGCGCGGGAACTGAAGGAGCGAATCCGGCGCGAGCGACAATTGACGGCGACCATTGGCATCGCCGCGAACAAGCTTCTGGCCAAGATTGCCAGTGACCATCAAAAGCCCGACGGCCTCACGCTCATCGCGGAGCGGGACAAGGTGCAATTCCTGCGACCGCTTTCCGTGCGGGTGTTGTTTGGCGTGGGCCGGGTGACCGAGCAAGTCCTGAATGGCGCGGGTGTGCAAACAGTGGGGGATGTGCAGGATTATCCCGGCAACCTTGCGGCGTTGGTCGGCTCCTTCGCTCCTCGATTGCGGCAATTTGCCTTTGGGCTGGACGACCGGCCGCTGGAACTGGGCGAGGACGTCAAAAGCATCAGCGGGGAGGAGACTTTCACCCAGGACACGGACGACCGGAAAATTTTGCGCGCCTGCCTGCGCGAACAAGCCGTGGACATCGCCACCAGCCTCAAGCGCCGGCGCCTGGCCGCGCACACGGTCCAGGTGAAGGTGCGTTATGGCGATTTCACCACGCTCACACGTCAAATCACCGTGGAGGAGCCGCTTGCCGAGGCCGGCGATGTTTACCGCCTCGCCTGCTGGCTGCTGGGCCGGGAGAAACTTGTTTCCCGCCCCCTTCGATTGCTGGGATTGGGCGTGAGCAATTTGCGCGAGCCGCGCGCCCGGCAGTTGCCGCTGCCGCTGTAGCGCACCCCCGTTCCATGCGCGGGCATCTTGCCGCGCAAAATTTGGCCGGTATTGGCCAATAGAGTTTTGACCCTCGCTCGCAAGCCGTCCGATAGGGTCTGGGTGACCACAATCAAAATATCGCCCCGACTCAAAAATCTGTCCCTGGGGACACGGGTGTGCGGTTCTTATGTCGCGGCGAGCGGACTTTGGATCGTGCTGTCCACTTTGGCGGTGGCCGGCCTGAATCATGAACCGCTGAAACTGGCCTGGTGGGAAATGGGCAAGGGCCTTTTGTTTGTGCTGGCCACCGGCGCCGCCCTTCGTTGCTACCTGTCTCGCGTGACCGCCCGCCAGGAGCAACTGGTGCGCGAGCAGGAACGACTGCAATCGATCATCAACCGGAGCCCGTTCGTGGCTTATGTGGCTGAAAACACAAAGGATTGGCCGTTGCGCTATGTGTCGGACAACATCCGGCAGTTCGGCTACACCAAAGAGGAGTTTCTCACCAGCAACGCAAGATTCCCGTCACTCGTGCACCCGGATGACCTCCCACGCGTGATGCAGGAATTGCAGGATCATCTTCTCGCCGGACGTCTGGAATTCACCCAGGAATACCGGTTGCGGACGAAGTCAGGCGAATATCACTGGCTGGAAGACCACACGGTGGCGGAACACGATCGCGATGGAAACGTCGTGGAACTCCAAGGGGTCATTTCCGACATCACCGAGCGGCGCCGCGCGCAGGAGGAACTCGAGAAAAGCCGCCGCCAATTGAGCGAGAAGCTGGACGAGCTGGAGCAAATCTACCGTCACAGCCCGGTGGGACTGTTCGCCATGGACCGGGAGCATCGCTACGTCCGCGTGAACGATCGCATGGCGGAGTATTGTGACATGAAGGTGGAGGAGCAGACCGGGGCCACCACTTCGGAGGTGGTTTCAAAGTCCGCCGACCAATTGATGGAGTATCATCGCCAGGTGCTGGAGCGTGGCGAGCCGCTTTTGGGCGTGGAGGTGGCGGGCGAGACCAAGCGCAATCCCGGCGTCGCGAAACACTGGGTTTGCCATTATTTCCCCCTCTTTGACGCGCATCGCGGGGTCAAGGGCCTCACCGGCGTGGTGATTGACGTCACGCGGGAGAGGCTCGCCGAGAAGGAACGGCGGATAGACATGGAAAAAATGGCCCTGCAGGCGGCGGCATTGGAGGCGGCCGCGAATTCCATTGTTATCACGGACGCCAAGGGCCGGATCCAATGGGTCAACCGCGCGTTCAGCGTCCTGACCGGATACACCTCGGAGGAGGCAGTCGGCCTGCGCCCCAGCATCTTGAAGTCCGGCCGGCAAGACCCCGCCTTTTACCGGGACCTTTGGACGCAAGTCGCTGCTGGCAAGGTCTGGCATGGAGAATTGACCAATCGCCGCAAGGACGGGACGCTGTATGAGGAGGACATGACGATCTCCCCCGTGCGGAACGCCGCGGGAGCCGTCAGCCATTTCATCGCCATCAAGCAGGACATCACCGAGCACCGGCGCATGGAGAAGCAATTTCTCCAGGCGCAGCGCATGGAGAGCATCGGCCTGCTGGCCGGAGGCGTGGCGCATGACCTGAACAACGTGCTGACGCCCATCATGGCGGCGATCCAATTGTTGCGGGCGGACGATCTAACCTCCGCCGAGCGGGCGCCGCTGGTGGACATGCTCACCACCTGCTGCCGCCGCGGCGCGGACATTGTGCAACAGGTGCTCACCTTCGCGCGGGGGATGAAGGGGGATCGTGTGCCCACCGCTCTGCGACCCCTCGTTGACGACATGGCGCGAGTCGCCCAGGAGACTTTTCCACGCCACATCACCATCCAATGCAAGGCGCCGAAAAGCCTGTGGCCCATTCCTTGCGACCCCACCCAGATTCACCAAATAATTCTGAACCTCGCAGTCAACGCGCGGGACGCGATGCCCCATGGAGGCACCCTGACTTTCGCGGCGGAGAATGTCGAAATCACAGCTCCCCGCCAGCATCTTGGCTGCCAACTGGAGCCGGGCCCTTATGTCCGCCTGGTGGTCACCGACACCGGCACCGGCATTCCGCCGGAAGTTCTGGACCGAATCTTCGAGCCGTTCTTCACCACCAAAGCGCAGGGACACGGCACCGGACTCGGCCTCTCGGCCCTGCTGGGGATTGTGCGAAACCATCGCGGACTCGTGGACGTGAAAACCGTTTTGGGGAAGGGCACCACTTTTGAGATCTATTTGCCCGCCGCGAAGGACGGATTGGCCGCCACCGAGGGCGCGCTGCCCCATGTTCCCCAAGGCAATGGCGAGCAGATTCTCGTGGTGGACGACGAGCTGTCCATCCTCAAGGTCGTGGGGCGGGTCCTGGAGCGAAACGGTTACGAGGTAAGCACCGCCACGGACGGGGCGTCGGCCCTGGCCATGGTCGCGGCCGCGCCTGGCAAGTTCAAACTGGTCCTCACGGACATCATGATGCCGAAAATGGACGGGGTGTCGCTCGTTCGGGGTCTGCGACGGCTCGCGGGAGACACCAAGGCCATGGCCATGAGCGGCCTGTTGGAGGAGGTTGGCAAGCCGGACGCCGCCGCCGAGTTGCGTGCCCTGGGCGTGCGACAGATCGTCGCGAAGCCTTGTGCCGCGGAAAACTTGTTGCTGGCGGTGAACCAGGAATTGGCGGCGTGAACGCAATCCGATTCCCTCGCCGCCATCGCGGATCAATTTGCGGGCTCCACCGCCAGTCGATAAAAGCGTGTCGAGGCCGGCGCATTGTCGTTGACCTGTGAATCCTGGTTCGCCGCCTGACCTGTGACCTCGGCGAGTTTCCGCCAAGTGGCCGCAGCCAAATCATCGGAATACTGGACCGTGTAGCGATAGCCGTTTTGGGCCGCAAACCGGAGCGTGACGCTTGCGGGGGCGTTTGACGTTGCGCTCAACCGCAAATAACTGGCGCCATTCTTGGGATCGGTGCCGCTCCCATACTCCTGCCAGTTGGTCATGCCATCGTGATCAGGATCGCCCGCCGCGCCGTT
>CAZMLP010001021.1:0-1873 GCA_964566745.1 uncultured Verrucomicrobiota bacterium
GGTCAGGAACTGCGGCTCAATCACATGGCGATCCCACCCGCCCGGGTTGCGACGATACCAGACGAGCGCAGGAGCTTTTTGCCGAAAGCTGAGCACGAAATCGTTAATGCCATCACGGTCCAGATCGGCAATGAGATTGCCCGTTTGCTGGGCCGACTCGCCGGGGACGGGTAGTTGGCCGTTCTTGCTGGAGAGGTTGGTCCACTTGATTTCAGTGGCGGAAAGGGAGGAGCAGAGCCAGCCGCCAAGCACGGAACCAAGCAGATGACGCAACAATCGCGGACGAAGGGGTTGCATGGACTCCAACATGCCAAAACCACCGGAGAAGGCAACCGCGCGAACGAGGAACAACCTTCACGCGAACGAATGAAAAACAACTCGGGCATCGCCGGATCGAACGGCGACAACCATCGAACGATCAAGCCGCTGCCAAGGCTTCCGCGTCGAACCGGATCATGGCGCCCGCCGCGCGCAGTTGGGAGACCTCGACGAGAGCGCGCTTGGCCGCCTCGCGCTGGCAGCCGGTTCCCACCAGATAATCGGCTTGCACCTCCTCGGGTGCAAAGGCGAAGCACTCCCCGCAGACCGGCCCGCCCCAGTAATGAAGGCGGCCGCACGCGCAGTTGACCCCTTTGCCCGCCAGCCCGCGCAACACCGTTTGCTTGCCGGAAGACGCCACTTCCGGGCGGCGGGTGACCTGGCTGGTGACGCGGCAATTGCGGGTGGCCGACTTGCCCCAAATGGTGGACGCGCCGGGGAAGAAACCACGGAGGGAAATGGTGACGCAGAGGCCCGCGTCATTCAGCATGTAATCGAGTTGATTTATCATGGGGCCACCTTACGCGAGTCAACCTTAAGGAAACGTGAAGCCCGAAAAATGTTCAAAAGCCCTGAAAACATGGCCTTTTTGCCTCTTCATGTTCTCTTAAGGTTGGTGGTGGCAGGTTAGCAGTCCGTTAAAAAACTCTGGATACCGCCGCTGAGAGGGATTTTGGTTTTGGGCGCGGAGCGACGACGAAGCATATCCGCAGCGATCTGTGCCGGAGGAGCGACAAAGGCCAAAGGCAAAAGACCCTCAGCCCGGAGGGGTTTCGCCGAAAACCGCGCGGCGACTTCGTGGTTCCGCGCTCACAGATCCATGAAGGATATGCTCGCTCGTCCCGCCTCGCCGGCGCGCGGTTTTGAGCGAAACGGCGGCGTCCATAGTTTTGTAACGGGCTGTTAGCCCATGGGCGAGTGCCAGGAAAGCTGGCCCCGCCTTGGAAAAAACGGCACACTGCGATAACCAACCGCCCGGCATGAGAATTCTGGCTGTCGAAGATGAACCGGACCTGCTGCAAAGCCTCGCCCGCGCCCTGCGGGACGAGGGCTATGCCGTGGACACGGCGACCGATGGCGAGGAGGGCCTCTACAAGGCCGAGAATTGGGAATATGACGCCGTTGTGCTCGACGTGATGATGCCCCGCCTCGACGGCTGGACGGTCTTGTCCCGCCTGCGCAAAAAGAAAAAGACCCCGGTGCTCATGTTGACCGCGAAGGACCGCACCGCCGACCGGGTGCGGGGCCTCGACACCGGCGCGGACGATTATTTGGTCAAGCCTTTCGACCTCGACGAGTTGCTGGCGAGGATTCGGGCGTTGATCCGGCGCGGCGCGAACCAGGGAACTTCCCGCCTTGAGATTGGTGATGTGACGGTGGACACCGTGGGAAAAACTGTCACCCGCGCGGGCGAGCCAGTCTCGTTGACAGCCCGCGAGTACTCCTTGCTGGAGTACTTGGTCCTCCATCGTGGGCAGGTAATTTCGCGCACCACCCTGTACGAGCACCTCTTCGATGAAGACGACAGCACCCTGTCGAACTTGCTCGACGTGCA
>CAZMLP010001022.1:0-4505 GCA_964566745.1 uncultured Verrucomicrobiota bacterium
AGCCCGCAGGCAGGATCGGAGCGTATCCCAGGTTGCATCGGTTGCTCATCGCGCGAAAACCGGACCCGCCTTCCACGACTTGGGCTGCGCGGCTGGTTGTTTGCCCGGCCGGGGTCTGCCGGCCTGATAAAACTCGATCGACCAACTTGTCGCATGCCCTACACCGCGAGCGAAATTGCCAAGCATCTCGGCGGCGAGGTCAAAGGGGACGGCGCGATCGTCCTCACTGGCTTCGCGCCGGCGGGAGCGGCCAAACCGGGTGACCTCACGTTCGCCGAGAACGAGACTTATTTTGACCGCGCGGAGCGGAGCGCCGCCGCCGCCGTCCTGGTGGACGCCGATTTTTCCGCCGAGAAAAAGGTCCTGATCAAGGTCGCCAACTCGCGAGTGGCGTTCGCGAAGGTGCTGCCGCTTTTCTTCCCCGAGCCGGTGTTCGCGCCGGGGACTCATCCGTCGGCCGTCATAGCCCCCACCGCCCAGGTGGATCCCACTGTTCACATCGGCCCGCTCTGCTCGGTGGGCGAGCACGCGCGCATCGGCCCGCGTTCCGTGCTGCTGGGGGGAGATCATGTGGGCGCGCACAGCGACCTCGGAGAGGACGTGTTTCTCCACGCGAACGTCACCCTTTACGCCCGCACCCAACTGGGCAAGCGGGTGCGCATCCACTCCGGCACGGTTGTCGGCTCGGACGGTTACGGATATGTCTTCGACGAGGGATCGCACCGGAAAGTGCCGCAAATTGGCAACGTCATCATTCATGACGACGTGGAAATTGGCGCGAATGTGGCCATTGACCGCGGTGCTTTGGGCGCGACCGTCATCGGGCGCGGCACCAAGATCGACAACCTCGTGCAGATCGGCCACAACGTGCTCATTGGCGAGCATTGTCTCATCGTAGCGCAAACGGGCATTGCCGGGAGCACGAAACTTGGCAATTTCGTGACGCTCGCCGGGCAGGCGGGCATCGCGGGACACTTGCGAATCGGCAACCGGGCGGTTGTGGCCGCCCAGTCCGGCGTGATGAATGACATCCCGGACGGCGAGAAATGGTTCGGCTCCCCGGCCATGCCGGATCGCCGCATGAAGCGGCAACTCGTCACGCTGCAAATGCTGCCCGACCTCGTTCATCGCATCGCGAACTTGGAGAAGGCGCTCGGCCAGGCGCCGATTCGCCCAAGCGATCCGCCCAAGCCGCCACCGCCCGCCCCGGGGTCTTCCACACCGCCGCCGGTTTAGCAGCCAGTCAAAAACTTTGGGCGTCGCCGTTTTGCCAAAACCGCGAGGCGTGATGAGGGAGAATTCCCACAGCGGCCTGTGACCGAGGCGAAACGAAGTCAAGTCTCGAAATCGTCGCTCCGAACGGCTACAGTATTTCTTGACCCGCTACAGGCGGACAGGGATTACCGCCAACGTTCCACCTTTTGGTTCAACGCGAAACTGGCTTGGCCGGGAAAGGTTGGGATAGGAATTTGAGAAAGGTTCAGGCGTCCGCAGAGATGGAATTCGAGCGCGGCGCGCGATCAGGCATAAAGCAGGCGAGCAGGAACATAAGCGCAAGCACTTGCAGGGCGTTGGGGAGAACGGCCCCCGCCCAGGCCCTGGCATTTGCCCACAGGCCAGATTCACCTGGTGGCATATTGTTTGCCGATAGTTGGGCGAAGTTTTGTCCTGCCACCAGGATGAGTGCCGCGACGGTCACGACTGCCAGCCTGGCGCCGCGCGATGGAAGACGGTTCAACTGCCGGGCCAACCAGGGCGCGAATTTTCCCTGGCTCATTCGGTGGACCAGCCAGATGAAGCTGACTGCGGGACTGAAAAGGAGAATCCACTGGATCAGCCTACGGCCGGGTGTCCAGTCCACAGCCGGAACGAAGGGAAAGATTTCGCTCTGGAGCCAAACCCAGCCAAACATCCAAAGAACAAGGAGCACCTGACCGGCAACCATCCAGAAAACGCGCCGGCGTGCTTCGGCATCAATATCCTGATATACAGTCACAGCTGGCGCCATCCCCGCGCTGCCCGTTCGCCGGGTGGCCACCAAGAATGCCTCCTCCGTTGTTAATTTCTTGCCCGTCAATTCCCCGATGATACCGCGCAGACGCGTCTCCAATTCACCCGCGTCATCCGAAGTTATCGGCACGCGCGCGGACTGCTCTGCGCGCCACGCGACGATGGCGTGTTCCATGTCAAAAACGGGAGAGGAATGGTTGGTTGGCATGGCGAAGCGTCCTAGGACGTCTGGCAGGGCGGCTCCTTGGCGGAGACCCGCCTTGCAGGCATGTATCGCAGGAACAGCCAAATCGTGAGCATCGGCCAAAAACCGGTGAAAGTCAGCAGGTCCACTGAAATGGCATTCAAGAATGGGCCGCTTTTCGCTCCGTTCCAAAGCTTGTTCCAGAGATATGGGAAAATAAATGGGGCAAGATACAAGACGGTGAAAAGCCAGACCAAATGGGCGCGAGTGTAAGTCCGGTTAATGACAAAGGCGGCAAAAGCCGAGAAGCTAACCTTGGCGAAAGCGAAGAACGCAAACGCGAGACTGAGTGTCTGGGCGATAACTGAAATCAAATACGCATGGCTCAGGCCGGGGCGGGGATCGCCTAGCAACTTGAAGACAGGCGCCAGCAGCGAAGCCCAGATTTGGCTAATCAACAGGCCAAAGGCCATCCAAAATGTTCGTTGACCCCATTTGGCGGCGGGGTCCTCTTTCTCGAATTCCGCCGCCAACGTCTCCGGGGTTCCCATACGGCGGGTGGCAACGAGAAATGCCTCCTCATTGCTCAGACCGTCCTCCACCAAGCCCGCCATGGTCTCGCGCAAATGCGACTCGAGTTCGCGGACGCGATCTGGGGGGATCGATTCCCGCGCCAGTAAAGCCTTGCGCCACACGATGACGGCCTGGCCCGGATCGAAGCCGAGGGGGGTTGGCGGGGGCATAGGTGTCAGAAGCGGGGACGACGGTTTAACGGGGCAGTGTCAGCAGGGAGCGGCGCGAGCCTGGCGAGAAGAAGGATTGTCAGCGCGGGCCCGACGAGCGTCGTGGCAAAGAAAGCCCAATTTGTGACGTGGATATAGCCCAGCTGATAGTACCCGAATCCCATTGCAGCCCGCAAAAATCGCCACAAAACGGGAACGATGAAATGGAAGGCGGTTGTCACAGAGTATAATCCAATTAGCACCGCGGCCAGCCGCCCGCGCGTGCTAATCCGACGACCCAAAACGGCAGCCAGCCTGTTCAATCGACCGCGCGACATAAAGAGAAACAAGCCTGCCAAGCCCGCGCCGGAGAGCAGCATCTGGAACTGGATCAATGACGAGAAGTAACCTGTCGATGGATAGGCCGGCATCGTCGATTCCCGAATCAAATTCCATATCGGAGCCAATGCCTGGTTCCAGAGATTGCTCGTCAACAGGCCGGCCAGCATCCAGAAGACGCGACGCTTCCATTTGGCCGACGGATCCTGCTTGTCGAACTCCGCCGCGAGGGCGTCCGGACAGCCCAAACGGCGCGCGGCCAAATGGAACGCCTCCTCGGTCGGCAGTCCATTCGCGAGCAATTCGGCGAAAGTTTCACGCAAATGTGTCTCCAATTCGCGGACGCGGTCAGGCGTGATGGATTCCCGTGCGAGCAGTGTTTCCCGCCACCTCCCAATGGCTTGATTCAAATCGAAGCCGGTTGAATTCCCCAGAGTTTGCATAACGAGTTATGAACCGTGAGCCAGCGGGACCGCTCCTCCGCCAGCGCGTTCCGGCCCGATTGGTTTAGTTGGTAGTATTTCCGCTCTCGGCCCGTTTCGGCCTCCTTCCACTCGGAGGCGATCAATCCCTCCCGCTCCAGCCGATGCAGCACCGGATAGAGCATGCCCTCCGTCCACTCGAGTTCTCCCCCGGAAAGCTCCCGGACGCGCTGGATGAGCGCGTACCCGTAGTTCTCTCCCTCGGAGAGAATCGATAACAGCATGGGACGCGCGGAGGCGGCGACAAGGTCCTTCGGAATCATACCTAGAACTTCTATACCTAGAGGATATAGGCTTGTCAAATTTTCTTTTTTCCGGTTAGCGTTTGCTGGATGGCCCCGATATACCGACACAAAATTGTCACTTGCGCGCGGTGTGAATCTCGTGAATCTTCACCGCGTCCCCGGCATTGGCCCTGCGGTCAGGAATTGATGCGCTGCTAATGTTGAAAAGTAGTAAAATTACTATCTTTGAACGGCAGTTGACGAAGGGGCAAAGCGGTGGTTAGTTGACTGCGGATTACAGCATTGAATTTCGGGCAAACAGAAGTGATCCGTAACTGTTCTTTGAATGCCCATTAGCTTTCGGAACCGGTAATGTGCGGCTGGTTCTGGAAATCCCCGTAATCCTACATGCGCACTTAAATTCCGAAAATTCCCCGGGCCTTTGCGGTCTCCCCCAGACCGGAGGCCCGGTTTTTTTGTACATTTTTGAGGGTGGCCATCGGCGAATTCTCTCCAATGTTCCGCACCCTTGCCGAAACGACAC
>CAZMLP010001023.1:0-2171 GCA_964566745.1 uncultured Verrucomicrobiota bacterium
TCGCCCGCGACGAACGCGGCGGCACCGACTTCGCACATCGCACCCTGCTGCTCCAGTAGAGAAATGGAAAGGAAGTAAAACGGTGATCGGCACGCCGCCAATCACGGCGATATTCGTGGAAACTGGCGACCAGCGGGCGCAATTAGTCGATGCTTCCACGCGGTATGTTTTACCAATGATCCCTTGCAGCGTGACGATTGGTGAACCGCCTTCGAAACCGGTAAAGCGAAGAGAAGGCAATTGGGCGTTGGGCAATAGATAGTTCGACACCACGTAGTCGGCGATTCGCCCCCCGGATTTTTTCCCCTCAATGTTATCGAATTGAAAATGGATGCCGCCGTAAATCCGGCTCATTCCCACCTCGTCCGCGCACGCGGACAAGCTGGTAAATTGGCGAACGGTGCCCGGCACTGAGTCGGAAGTAACGGAGAAAGCAATGGTGTCAGTCCCGTAGAACCGCGTGAGGACGTTCGCGCTCGCCTTGCTGAAGCTACTGTGCCCACTGGTGTAGGAGGGGAATGGCGGGGCAGTCAGGAAATGATCCCATCCAGCGTCCTTTTCGGTCAGCGGATTGCCATCTTCATCGGCCCGCTGAATCGCGGTAATCGGCCGCCATAAGTTGAATCGATATTTGGATTCCCAGCAAACTATTGCGGCATCCGCCTGTGCCAAACTAACTAGTGCAAACAATCGGGCGTTTTCTTCAAGAGTATTGCCTTTTTTTGCCGCAATGGTGGCGGCGATTTCATGCCAGTGGCCAGGAGGCATGGCGGTATAACTGAAATCGGACCAGAATACCGCTATCAAACTCTGCTCCGTGCTCCGCAGGTTGCTTCCTTTGCCTCCAATCAGTTTCACCTCATTTAATGAATTGGCATATTCGATACTATTGAGCGAGGGGGGAGCCGCCGGAACAAAGCTTTCTATGTCCGACAAGCAAAACGGTTCGACATACCGCCATTGTGGGGTAAGCGGGGGACGGAAAAACGGGGGTGTCCGCTGCCATTGTCCCGCATTGTTGCTGGGAACGTAAGGCACCTCGGTGTTGGAGCCATCATCCGAGCGCGCCTCCACTGCCAATAATCCAATGTTCTCCCCTAACTGAAGTCCACGAGTTATGGCGTCGCCGGTCGTTGTGGAGCTTCGCCAAGTGTCGTAAAGCTCTTGTGCGCGTGCTGTGAAGGACGGATAAACGATGCCTATTACCGTCTTGGCGGCTCCCACCGCCGCCGCTTCAGCGGACGTTTCGCCGGACAATACCAACTGAAACCGATAGGGCTGAAAGGACTGCTCAACCGAGTTGACGGCGTCAAAAATAGCTGTGTGTAAAATGGCGAGATTTCGTGTGCTGATCGTTGGAGAGGTGTTGTCGTTTCGGATGGCATCGAGCATCAGCGCATTCCAATCCAGAACGGCATCACCACTGAGCGTCCCAAATGGCAAAATAGCCAGCCACAATGACAGAATTGCCGCGCCCTCGCGAATACTCATGGCCGTTCAATCAATCGGAAAAATTTTTGTGGAAGCCTGACGGGCAGATCATTTGTTGTCGTGTAGCTGTCTTCACCGTCCTGGTTGGTTCGCACATTCTCCCAGTTTAACAAATTTGTCGAAGATTGAAGGACGTGAACACGGTCCGGCGGGGCATCGAAACTGAGAAAGAAAACGTTACCAGGAGACAAATGAGCATTTCGGATCAAGGGTGCCTTGGTCTTATTAACGGGCAACGCTCGGTAAAATCGCATCGGCACGCCGATGGCCCCGCTGTCCGACACAACGATGTATTCCTCCACCGCTGTGATGGTCGCAATTGTTTCCCAATGCCCCAGATCGTCGCTTGCCTGCACGGAGTATGTGCTGTTGGAACGAACGTTCATGTAAAAATCAACGATGCCATCAGCCCCACGAAAGACTGGTTGCACGGCAATTGCCCCGGCGTTGAGACGAACCGGTCTTACCTCCACGGCATTTGTGGAAGACGCCAGCGCGTTGGTTATCGAAACTCGCGCTCCGCCTTGATAGGTGCCCACCTGGAGGGCAACCGGGAGCGCACCCAGGGTAACATTGGTCTTGAGAATGGACTGAGTCTTTGAATAAAGCAAAACGCGTTGGACGCCAGGAGCGACTTGCTTGGACCGCAAAACTGAATTGTTGTCCGCCGCACCTGCATG
>CAZMLP010001024.1:0-1662 GCA_964566745.1 uncultured Verrucomicrobiota bacterium
GGCGCCTTCACACCCCGGCAACTCCTGGCCGCCTGATTTCCAACCAATTTTCTGCGCACAAATTTTTCACGAATTAATCCGATGGAGGCGGTCTCGCCCTCGCGCCCGGCTTCCTTCCGCCCTGTGGTAGGGACACGTTCCACCGTGTCCCTGACTTGCTTCGACGCAATTTTTTCGGACGCATTGGCAAAAAACCGCCCCAAGCAAAAATGGGACGCGCTGGAACGCGTCCCTACCCAAAGCACGCGATGCGCCTTGCAGACTTCCCACCGTGAATTCCCGGGCACGCACGCGACAACGGAGGTGACGCTGTGAGCGCGTTCTCCCCTTTGACCCGCCAGGCGGCGCGCGTGTGGAAATCCCTGGCCGCGCGTGGCGCGAACCGCGGCCACACTTCGCGATCCGCCACCGCCCACGCGCCGTGTTTGCCGGCCATCGTGACGCCCGAGGCGCGCGACCGCTGGATGGGCGCGACCGCGCGGCAACTCACACCGCAACGGGTCGAGCAAATCCTGCGCTCGGCCATGTCCGGCAACCTCCTCGCGCAGTGGGAATTGTTCGACCTCATGGAGGCGACCTGGCCGCGGTTGCAAAAGAACTTGAATGAGATCAAGCGCGGCGTGGCGTCGCTGGACTGGAGCTTGCAGGCGTGGACGACAGGCGAGGAGACGCCATCGCCCGAGGCCATGCGACGACAGCAATTGGTGGAGGAATTGGTCTGGTCGATGCGTCCAAACCCGGCCGCGGACGAAAACGATTTTTCCGCGACGATCCGCGATTTGCTCGACGCGTGGGGCAAGGGAATCGCGGTTCTCGAAATCGATTGGGCCACTAGCGCGGCGACCCGCTCAGGTAGGGACCAGCCGCTGGCTCGTCCGCCTGGGCATTTATACAAAAGCAAGGCAGCCGGACGGTCCGGTGGTCCGTCCTTGCCACAAAACCTGGTAGGGACGCGCGGCTCGGGCGTCCGTCAGGCCAACGGCCATCAGCGTGGGGCGAGAGAACCGTTTGGAGTAACCTGGGGCAGCAGCCATGCCGGACGAGCCAGCGGCTCGTCCCTACCCGAAATGGTCATCGCCCCGCGTTGCACTCGCTGGGTGCATCCCCGCCACTACGGCTATCCGGGCACGGCGGACTGGCTCGGACTGAACGCCAAGGAGACGGGCATCAATTTGGCCGCCGTGACACCGTCCGTGGAGGGCTTCGCTCCGTTCCCGCCGGATAAATTCCTGATCGCCATCGCCAAGCAGAAGAGCGGGCATCCGGTTGGCGCGGCGTTGCTCCGGCCGCTGGCCTTCTGGTGGTGCGCGGCGAATTTTACCGGCGAATGGCTGCTGAATTTCGCGCAGATCTTCGGCCAGCCAATTCGTTGGGCCACCTACGACACCGCCAAGCCCGGCCTGCTCGAGCTCGTGTCCGAGATGCTGGAGAACATGGGCAGCGCGGGTTGGGCGGCGATGCCCGCCGGGACACAACTTGAGCTGAAGGAGGCGGCGCGATCAGGCCAGGACAACCCGCAGGCCATCGTGCTGAACCTCGCCGATCGCGTGTGCGACGTGCTGGTGCTCGGCCAGACCCTCACGACCGATGTCTCCGGCTCCGGCAGCCGCGCGTTGGGGGAGGTGCACCAATCCGTCCGCGACGAGGTGATCCAGGCGGCGG
>CAZMLP010001025.1:0-5165 GCA_964566745.1 uncultured Verrucomicrobiota bacterium
AGGCCGCGTTCTTCGCCGAATACTTCGCCTTGGCCAAAGCCGGCAGCAAAATACCCGCCAAGATCGCGATGATGGCGATCACCACCAACAGCTCGATCAACGTGAAACCGGCGTTTCGTCCGCGCCGCGCAGCAACCACAAGTTTTTTCTCCGCCTCCGGACTTCCTATAGGGTTGACAAGGGGGTCCATGCGAAAAGTCGCGTTAAAATGGGAGCCGGTGGCTGCCCACGTTGTCCACGTTCCAATGGCGCAATTGCTCGTCTGTGCCAGTAAAAGGCTTGCGCATGTCCTCCACCTCGATATGCCCATCCACAAACGCCCGGTTCATCCGGCCATGATGCGCGAGAAAATTAGGTTGCCTTTTGGACGGCAAATTCCCGTTGCCACTAAACATAAACGCAAAGCTCATAAGGGCGCTTGGCCCTATGACGCCGATCGGGCTTTCAGCGCCATCGTAGGCAGGATTTCGATCCGGGACAAAGTCATCGCCGGCCTCAATCATCTCCGTCGGCGCTTCCACTTCGGACTCAGACGTTGCGCCCATAAAGACCGCCTTGCTCGCGACATCTGCATAATAACCCCCGAGACCAAGCCGGGCGCTGTAATCGGTAGTGGCGCCCCAGTAATTGTAACCATAGGAAATGAAAGACGGCCACCGGAGTGTGTCGTCACCGAATTTGGCGATCTTGCCCTCATTCAGAGGGCAGCGGAAGACCCCGCTCAAATATGAAAATTGAAAGGGACGTATGGCGGGGCTGGTGCCTTGAACCCAATTGGTCGCCAAATCCAGAAGGCGCCACCATCCCCCATCTCCATTACCGACTGGATCACCAAGATAGGGTGGAAAATAACCGTAAGTGGTGGTGTAAAGATGGAGCGAGAGGGAAATCTGCCGCAGATTGCTTTTGCAGGCCGCGTTCTTCGCCGAATACTTCGCCTTGGCCAAAGCCGGCAGCAAAATACCCGCCAAGATCGCGATGATGGCGATCACCACCAACAGCTCGATCAGGGTAAAGGCGTTGTTTCGCCTGCACGACGACGATCTCCGCCATCCCTTTCCCGGCGATAATCCTCTCATAAGACTTATACCGCAAGTCTTCCTTATGAATCTCACAAAAATGTTAAGTGTCAAGAGAAAGGCTATTCTGGAGAAAACTAGCCTGCGGCTTGGCAATTCTCCCAATGCCCGCCAGACTCCTCCCGATTGAATTCCAAACGCATCGTCTCCCTGCTGCCGAGCGCCACCGAAATGGTTTGCGCGCTCGGCGGTGAGACCATGCTCGCGGGTCGCTCGCACGAATGTGATTTCCCGGCTTCAGTTCATTCATTGCCGGCTTGCACCAAGGCGCGAATCAGCTCCGCCGCCACGAGCGTGGAGATCGACCGCGAAGTGAAGAGCCGCCTGCGCGTCGCGCTCTCGCTGTATGATATTGACACCGCGTTGCTCCGCGAGCTGCGCCCGGACCTGATTCTCACTCAGGCGCAATGCGAAGTCTGCGCCGTCAGCCTTCCCGAAGTGGCGCAAGCGGCGGCCGGCTGGCTGGGTCACACGCCGGAAATTATCTCACTTTCACCCCGGCGATTCGCCGACCTCTGGCCCGATTTGCAACGAGTCGCCCGCGCGATGGGCGTGCCGGACCAGGGACGCGAATTGATCAGCCGACTAAAGAGCCGTTGCGCCGATGTGATTGAGAAGGCCCTGCCGCTCAACCCTAAACCGCGCGTTGCCTGCATCGAGTGGATTGAGCCATTGATGTCGGCGGGCAATTGGATTCCTGATCTGGTGGAACTCGCCGGGGGGAAAAATCTGTTCGGCAAATCCGGCGAGCATTCGCCCTGGTTGGAATGGGAGGCCGTTCGCAAGGCGAATCCCGAGATAATTGTCCTGCTCTGCTGCGGTTTCGACATCGCGCACGCGCCGGGAATTGCCCGCTTTGACCAGCCTTCCTGGCTGGACCGAGTTGCGCGCCGTGCAAAAGAGCCGGGTGTTCCTCACGGACGGCAACCAGTTCTTCAACCGGCCTGGACCGCGCCTGGTCGAGTCCCTGGAGATATTTGCGGAATTGTTTCACCCGCAAAAATTCCCGATCCAGCACGAGAAAACCGGCTGGCAGCGCCTATAAGAAGATTTTCGCGATGGTCGCGGATTATGCCGGGCCCGGCCAGCCGAGTTGGGCTCGTGGTTGAGTGGGGCGGCGGGCGGGTGGCGTCACAAATGTCTGCTCGTTCAACCACCGGTGCGCCATCCGCTGGATTTTCCAATCCAGCACCACGAACATCTTGTCGTTTCTCAGGAGCGGATATTGCCGGACGGCTTGCAAAGAAATCTGTTGAATCTCGTCGTAGCTGGCGAGGGTGAAAAGATCCACGCCCTCCTTGCGCAACTCGCGACGTGAATAATCAATCACCACTTGCAGGAAAACAGTGAGGGCGGCCGGGTTGTTGTGAATGTCCCAGTCCTCCACCAGACTTTCGGCGCTCTCGATCGAATTCGAATCCAAAAAACCCTTCATGGCATCATGAAATGACAATAGTTTGACCACTCGCAGTTGACCGGCCGAAGAGAGCGCCGGATTGATGACTCAACCTAGGATAGCCTCGTTAAGACGAAAATCAAACGGGTCGAGGCCCGAATAATGCTCCCAAAGAAGTTGGCAACAACTCCTTCTTGGTGAAGATTTTGCCAACTCAGATGCCAAACATTTGTTCTCGAACTTTTCAGTGGCTTGCCTGTCTGGCCACTGCGTTTCTATTTTCCTTCGCCGCCCAGGCTCAATCACTCGTCCCGGTTGATGTCGGCACCGTTGTGAACGGCTTTCAGGATGATTTCACTGGCGCGTCGCTCGGCGCCCAATGGACGCCCGCCGGCTCGTCGCTGGACATCTATTCCGTGGCGAACGGGATGCTGCACGTCAGCACCGCCGGCGGCGACCCGAATCATTTGCTCTGCACGATTCCCGGCTACGACAGCAGCACGCAAGAGGTGCTTGCGCGTATCCGCTTCACCAATTTCGGAACCGGGGACCCCGCGCGCGGCGGCGTGGGAGTGGCGGTGGACTCCGGTTCGAGCCAGGGAATTAATTTCCATTTCCGCGATCTTGGCGGCCGCCACGCCTCGTTCCTCGATGACTTTCGCGCGTGGGGGCCGGACACCGCCATTTCCTGGCAGAACAATGTGTGGTACTGGGTGCGGCTGCGGCAGGACTCAAGCGCCTCACAGGGCGGTCTTTTTGCGAAGATTTGGCCGGCGGATGGGACGGTCGCGGAACCGGGGACTTGGCAAAGCTGGAATTACACATCCGCACGCGCTGGTTACGCGGGCATCACGGCGGGAAGTTCCAGCGGCATCTCCGAGTTCGACGTGGATTACATCCTGATCAAGGCGGCGGGGCTGCCGTCCATCACCGTGGCTCCGGCCGCGTTTCCGCTCTACACCGCCGGCCCAGCGTTCCTCACCCGCCAGCCAGCCAGCACGAATGTTACCCAATGCTCACCAGCCGCGTTCTCGGTGACGGCTGACGGAACACCGCCTTATTCGTACCAATGGTATCGCAATGGTGTGGCCATTGCGGGCGCGACGAACATGACCTTCAATCTCGATTCTGCCCAGCCGGCCGATGATGGCGCGGTGTTTCGAGTCGCGGTTGGCAACGATGTCAACGGCACGCCCCGTGAAGTCACCAGCAGCAATGCCACGCTGCATGTCATAGCCGATCTCACGCCGCCCGCGCTCGCGGGCGCGGCCAACGCGGGCGGCCCAGACAGCATTCTGGTGGCCTTCACCAAGCCGGTGACGCGGACCTCGGCCACGAACCTGCAAAATTACCGCATCACCAGCCCGGGTCTCGTGCTGCCGGTCGTGGCCGCGACATTGGCGAGCGATCAAACCAACGTCTTGCTCACGACGAGCGGGCAGGTGGAAGGCGTGACTTATACCTTGACGGTGAACGGCATTCTCGACCAGTGCACCGGCGCGAACGTGATTTTGACCAACAGCCGCGCGACATTCACCGCGAGCGCCTACGCGCCCGCGGACATAGGCGGCGCGACACCCGCGGGATCAATCGTGGGAGCGGGCGGCGGGTACGATTTGAGTGGCGGCGGCTCCGGCATCAACGGCACGGCCGACCAGTTTCAATTCAGCTACCAGCAACGGTCGGGAGACTTTGATGTGAGGGTGCGGCTTGACTCGCTCACCGGAACCGACGCCTGGGCCGAGGCAGGTTTGATGGCGCGCGAGACGCCCGCCAGTGGCAGCCGCTTCGCCGCCGCGCTCGCCACGCCGTCAATCAGTGGCGCCTTTTTTAGATCACGCGCGACCGCGAGCACGCCGCTCACCACCGCCGGGTCCTTTCCGGTCAACTACCCGAACACCTGGCTGCGTTTGCAACGGGTCGGGAATCAGTTCAACGGTTACGCGTCACTCGATGGCCAAAGCTGGACTCTGCTGGGCGGCGCGAGGATGAATTTGCCAGGCACGGTTTACTTCGGTTTCGCGGTGGCCAGTCACGTGTCGGGTCAGGCCACCACGGCGGCATTCCGGCAATTGTCCGCTGTCACCGGCGCGACCATCGCCGCCCCCCTGGCCTTCGAGCCGATGGGCCAATCAAGCCGGCTCACCAGTCTGGTCTTTTCAGAGGTCATGTATCATCCGTCGAGCGTGCTGGGACCCGGCGGCGCGCCCGGCAACTTGGCGGGTGCCAGCCGGCTTGAGTTTGTCGAACTGCTCAACACGTTGGGCACGCCCGAGGACATTGGCGGTTACCAGTTGGACGGTGATGTCCATTATACTTTCCCGACGGGCACGGTGATTCCCGGCGGCGCTTTCCTGGTCGTGGCACGCGCCCCGGACGACCTGCGGCGCGTGTACGGCAGCGGCCTTTCCAACGTCGTCGGGCCCTACACCAGCAGCTTCCCAAACGGCGCCGGCAAGCTGCAACTGCGCAACCAAACCGGCGCGCTCTTCCTAGAGGTGGACTACGACAGCCAGCCACCTTGGCCGGTCGCCGCGGATGGCGCGGGCCACTCGCTCGTGCTGGCGCGCCCCTCCCTCGGGGAAAACGATCCGCGCGCCTGGGTGGCGAGTTCCGCCGTGGGTGGTTCGCCGGGTCGCATGGACCCGGTAAGCGCCGATCCGCTCGGCGCGGTGGTCATCAACGAGTTC
>CAZMLP010001026.1:0-7877 GCA_964566745.1 uncultured Verrucomicrobiota bacterium
AAGGCGCGGGCGAATTTCTCCTCCGATTCCTGCAGCGCGGCCGCCGCCAGTTTTTGCGCCGTGACGTCCGAGATCGATCCGGCCATCCGCACCGGCTGGCCGGACGCGTTCCAGACCGCCTGGCCGCGCGCGTGGAACCAGCGGTAATCGCCCGCCTTCGTTCGCAACCGGTACTCGATGTCGTACGGCGCCCGCCGCTGCAGATGGGCCGAAATCGCGGCCAGCACGCGGTCGGTGTCCTCCGGATGCAAACAGGCCTCAAACGAGGCCAGGATTCCGGGAAACTCCTCCTCGGTGTAACCAAGGATCTCGCGCCAGCGGGGGGCATAAAACACCTCGTTGGTGAGCACATTCCAGTCCCACAATCCGTCGCGCGAGCCGGTCACCGCGAGTTGGAAGCGCTCCTCGCTGGCGCGCAAACTCTCCTCCGCCTGCCGCTGCGACGAGATGTCGCGCATGACGGTCACCCGCGCCGGGCGGCCATGCCAGGTGATGGTCTTGGCGCGAATCTCGACCGGAAACCGCGAGCCGTCCTTATGCAGGGCAATGTGCTGATAAGGCCCCTCCTCGCCGGTGGCCATCGCCGCGGCCACCCGCTCGCGCGACTCCGGCGCGACCACCGCGCTTGCGTGGAGTTGAATCAACTCCTCCCGGCTGTAGCCCACCATGCGCGCGAACTGCTCGTTCGCATCCATCATGCGCCCCTGATCGGTGATCACGATTCCCTCGAAGGCCGCCGCCGCCAGGCCGCGAAACCGCTCCTCGCTCCATTGCAGCGCCTCCTCGGCCTGCCGGCGCGCTGTGACGTCCCGCACGATGGCCTGCACGCGGCCGTCAGAAAGGAGGGCCACGCTCGCCTCCACGAACAGGAGCGTGCCGTCCAGGCGGCGGACGCGGCGCTCGCGACGCTGGATTTTTTCTCCCCGTCGCAACCGGATGAAATCGTCCTCGAGCGCCGGGTGATCCTCGGCGATCACGACGTCCCGAATCCTGCGGCCGATCACTTCCGCCCGGGTTCCACCCAGCAGGCGGGCGGCGCTCTCGTTGGCGTCGATATAGACCCCCTCGGCATTTGAAATAAGAATGCCGTCAGCGGCCTGCTCCATCAGGTGGCGATAACCCTCGGCTTCCCCGGTGGAATCTTGCGGCGGATGGTCGAAGCGGTCCCGTTCCTCGAGCAACGCGATCAACTCCTCGCGAGTGAGGTGCTCATACGTCCGGGCCGTGGCCATGGGGCCACCATATCACAACCTGGCGCCACTGCATTGTTAAAAAGCGCGGCCCTTCCCTTTGGAGCCTGTCTGAAAATCCCCGACGGGCCTGCGGGGAGAGGTGTTGACTTTGGGCGAGGCGGCGAAGTGGCAGCGGGACTTCCGCCCGGAGCATCCGTTCAATGGGCTGTGACGGCTGAGCCATGAAGGCCCGGGGCAAACGAACCGCCGCCCAATTGGCGAAAACAGCCCTGCGCGAATTTTCAGACGTACTCTTCCGGATTCGGCGGCCCCTCCCTCATTCATTTCTCTTTTCCGCCGGCTCATCCCCGATTCCCTCCTGCCAGGCTTGATTGGCCTTGATCGGACTGGATTGCGCGCCTTCACGAGTGGTCGGCGCCAATTCCGCCAGCTTTGGTGTTTGGGGATTCTTTTGATCCGCGGTGTTGGCGACTCGGGGTTCTTCCGATGGCTTGATCGGGCTTGATTGGCTTGGATTTGCGGCGCAAGCGGGTTCCGGCGGCGGATCCCCAAAAAGCCTTCGCCGGATCCGCTCCAGCTTTTCCGCGATGGAGAGATGATCCACGGGGTCGTAAACCCGCTTTAACTCGGCCACTTTTTCACTGGCCCGCTCGGCCGCTTTTAACTCCTCCAATTCCAACCGTCGCTGGCCCTGTTCCAGTTTCGTGATCCTGGTCAGATCCGCGCATAATTCCCTTAACCTCTTCCACTGATGGTCCTGATCCAGTTTGCCGAGTTGCCGGACGGCCACCGCGTACCGGGCCGTCAGCCAGATCATCATCAATTCGGCCAGGGATCGTTTGGGTTTCCCTTCTCCAGAGAGATCGCCGGCTTCCTCCTCCAGTCGCCCGGCGAGTTCCGTGGCCTCGCCGTGGATCACCCAATCCTCGTAACCGCCTTGCCGCCAGGCGCTCAGGTTTTGCGGGTTGACCGGTTTGCCGTCGAATTCTTTGGCCAAGAGGGCCTTGACCTCAGCCAAGCCGTTGAGCCAATCGAGCAGTTCAGGCGCTTGCCCGCCCTCGTGGAGGCGTTCATTGAGTTGTTCGCGGATGGGACGGGGCAAACGTGCTATCTTGCCAATACGGGTTTTCATAAGGAGGAAGGTTTGCGGTGATAAGAACTGCCGGAAATGGAAGAGTTCGGGCGGGACGCTCGAACTGGCAGGCGAGACGCCCGCGCCACCCGGAAGCAGACGGGCGCCGGATAAGTTCATCGGATTTAGGAAAATCATTCCAGCGGGCAGATTTAGAGCGTTTTAAAAAATATTGTGGCCATTCGGGAAGCGTGGTTTTGAGCGGTCTTTTTGGGTCCTGACATCGTTTCGGCTCGGTTACAGGCCGCTGCGGGCATGCTCCCTCGCCAAAGCCTCGTCAGGACCCAAAAATCCTCGCTCCGAACGGCCACAGTATTTTTTAAAACGCTCCAATTCCGGTTCGCGGCCTCCCGGCGGTGAAAAATCGTTTTCACTAACCACTGATCTTATCAGGCAAGTCAAAGGTACCGTTGACTGTGTTGACTCTATTGGCTCAGACCACCCTCGTTTTTCCGCGCAACCGTTTTGCCATCAATCGAATCCAGATATTTTCAGATTTTGGTCAGATTTTTGAAAAGGATGGGGAATTGGGAGGGCGATTGGTCGAAGCCTTGGCCAATCACGACCTCTTCCCTCCGCTCCTGATGCTGCCGGTGGGGTGGCAAGGTTGAGCTGGATTCCGGAAATAATCTTCGAGAACCGCTCTATGGCATTTCCAGAAATACTGCAGCCACCCAAAGGCTGAAACGGCGCGCTGCGCCGTCCGATCAACCTCGCTCTCCAATACGATCGCGGACCTCGCAGCGCGAGGCCCCTACCCTCAAGAGGGAGAAGGTGGAAATAAAAAAGCGGCGCTGCCAAAAGCGCCGCTTTTCCGCGAGAAAGATTGAAGATTCCGCGAGGGCGGAGGTCAGTAAACGCCCTCGACGATTTGCTTCTCCATGGCGCCGAAGGGCCGGACGTCCGCGACGCCGTCCCACGCGTACGGGGCGCGCGGCGCACGGCGCATGGCCTCGTCGCGCTCCAGAAACCGCGGCATGAAGAACTCGCGGGTCAAGGTGGTCAGTTCGACGCGACCCCATTCGCCGTAGCCCTTGGTGACATTTGTGTCCTTGGGATCGACGACACGCAGGATGGCGCGCGGTTGCGGCGCGTAGTAGGTGATCGAGAAATTGTCATCGGGTTGCAACGGCACGCTAGCGGCGAGACCCATGAGGGTGTTGCCGTAGGTGGGGTAGAAGCCGATTTTGCCCTCGAGCACCTCCTCGACGATGAAGCGGACGTATTGGGGAGCCATGCTGGTACCGCCGCAGAAGACGCCGCGAATGCCCGCCTCGTAGAGATTCACCTTTTCAGCCAGGGCCTCGAGCAGCTTGGGCGTGGTGAACAGACCGGCCACTTTCCGGTGTTTGAGAATGGTCACGCCTTGATCGACCACATGGTCCATGTAGGCGCGCGCGTGCTCGAACTGCTTGTTCGAGATGACCTTTTTGACCCAGCGCGGATCGAGGTCGATGAAATAACAAGAGCTGCCGCGGAAATTCGCCAAGTGCTCGATGGCGAGGCGCAGGCGGCGCGGGCCGGTGGGGCCGACCATCAACCATGCCTGGCCGCGCGGGAAATGCTCGTCCGACACTTTGCCGGAGAACTCCTCGTAATCGACGCGGAAGTCGTTCCAGCCGATGCGCTGTTTGGGCATGCCGGTGGTGCCGCCGGTCTCGAAAATATTGAACGGCTTGCCCTTGAACGCGGCGGGCACCCAGACTTCCGGTTGCAAATCGCGCAACCACTCGTCCTGAAAATGCGGGAATTTCAAGAGATCATCCACCGACTGGATTTCCTTGCGGGGATCGAAATTCTTGCCCGCCCAATCGAGCCAGAAGGGGGAGCCGGTTTCCGGGCTGAAGTGCCATTGCACGATTTCGCGCAGGTGGCCGTTAAGCTGGTCTTTGGCCTTCGCAATGGCGTCGGCCGGCACGGGGGAATTGCTCATGAACGCGGGCGGCTACAGTGAGGTTGAGAGGTTGTTGTCGGCGATGAGATTATTTGATCTTGGCGGGCGCGTCGGGATTCGGCTTGGCGGCGGCCTCGTCATAAAAGGCGAACAGGTGCGTCTGGCTGGAGACGTAGAGG
Organism: uncultured Verrucomicrobiota bacterium; assembly: GCA_964566745.1. Taxonomy (GTDB): domain Bacteria; phylum Verrucomicrobiota; class Verrucomicrobiia; order Limisphaerales; family CAZMLP01; genus CAZMLP01. The sequence continues at coordinate 4,399 of CAZMLP010001026.1, forward strand.
ACGCCGTTGGCGACGACGGGGGTGGAAAGCACCGGCGCGCCAAGATTCACCTCGCTGATCACTTTCTTTTCCTTCGCGGCGGCCAGCACGGTCAAATCGCCGTCCTCGTCGCCGACGTACACCTTGCCGTCCGCGACCATGGTGGAACCCCACATGTGCGCCTTCATGTCGTGGACCCAATACAATTTGCCGGTCTCAGCGTCGAGACAATGCACGAACCCGGAGAAGTCCCCGATGAACAAGAGGCCGCTCGCCGGATCAATGCTCACGGTCGAGATGCTGCGCTTGATGCCCTTGTAATCCCAGATCACGGCGGTCTTGGTGACGTCGCCTTTCTTGGTGGCGTCAAGGCAAACCAGATGGCCCACGCCCTCGCCGTGCTCGGGATCCTGGCCAATGGCCACGTAAACACGGTTCTTGTAAAAAACCGGCGTGGCGTTGATCTCGCTCGGACCCTCGGCGGCGGGATACTTGATCTTCTTGCCGTCCTTCTCGCGGTATTCCGGCGGAACGCAGTCGGCCCACCAAACTTTCTTGATGAAGGTCGAGTCGCCCTCCTTCACCGGCGTGGTGTCGAGCGCGTAAAGAGTTCCATCACCACCGCCAAAATAGACCTGCCATTTGCCGTTGACCTTGCCGGCGGAAGGCGAGGTCCATTGACCGTGGAGAATGCGCGGCCCAATGCCGCAATCATCCTCGGCAAGAAACTCGCCGGTCTTGGGATCGAGCGCGATGAAGCTGGGGGAATTTGGCGAGGGGACGTTCACATGCGTCCAGTCCATGCCGTTCGAGGTGCAGACGAAGAGCTTGCCGTCCACGATCTCGACCGAGCAGTTCGAGGCGTTGTGCGGGAAGATGCCCAGCTCATCCATCATGTTGTAGCGCCAGATGATGTCCGCGTCCTTCGGCCCCGGCTCGACGGGCGGCTTGCCGGTGTCGAGCACCATGTATTTGGCCTCGTCCTTGTAGGGACCGTCATTGCCATTGGCCATGCCCTCGGTGTCGAGGCAAAGCACTTCGCACCGGCTGGTGACGATGTAAATGCGATTGCCCACGACGAGCGGCGAGGCGAGGAGGCCGAGATTTTCCCAGTCGTTCACCTTGCCGGACTTGAGCTTCGGAACGACGAGTTGCCAGATGAAGTCCCCGGTTTTCTCGTCAAAGCAGAGCAAGATACTACGGTCGCCCACATGCTTCTGGTCACGCGGATTCTCGTTGTTGGTGCCGACGTAAACCTTGCCCCCCGCGACCACCACGTTGCCGTAGGTTTGCGAGCCGAGCTTGGCGCTCCACTTCACGTTTTTGGCCGTTTTGGGATCGTACTCCTCGGTGCCGGCCTTCAGCTTGCCCGGCTCAAAACGGTCGGGCAGGCCCTTGGCGGGCGAGTACATGTTGCGGCCGGGATCACTGCCGCCCCATTGGGACCAGTCATCGGCGGAGCAGATTAGCCCGCCAGCCAGCAGCGCGGCGGTTAGAAAGGGAAGTGATTTCATAAGCAAATATAGAATCGCGCCAATGGCTGGCCAGATCAGTTCGGAGTGATGGAAATATTGTCGATATAAGCCCGCTGGTCCTGCGGGGCGAAGCAGAAAAGGCCGGGCGCGCCGTTCAGGTTGGCGTGCTTGTGCGGCACCTCGATGGTCCAGGCGTCCGGCTCGGCCTCGCCCTTCTTCCACGCCTTGGCGCGCACCACGCCGGCGCCGTCCACCCCGACATCGACGCGCGTCTTGAGGCGATACCAGGTGTTCGCCGTCCACTTGAACGGCACGGCCACGCGGAGGCGCTCCTGGTTCGAGTTCACCTCGATCTCCTGCGAGTTGCCTTTCATCACGATGATGTAGCGCTGGTTGATCACGCCCACCTCGGACATCTTGCGGCGGTTGCCCTCGGTGAGGACGTCCGCCTCCATCGTGTAATTCTTTTGCTCGTCGTGGGAGATGAAGATTTGCGCGCGCTGGAACCGGCGGTCCTCAATGGTCTTGCAGAGGGCCTTGGTGGCGCCCTCGCCCGGCGCCTGGCGCACCTCAAACTTGAACCGGGTGCTGTTCCACGCGAGCGGCGGATAGGCGAACGCCGTCGCCTCCTCCACCGTGTTGGTGGTGTGGTTGGTCAGCTCAAAGTTTTCGAACTCCACTTTCATCGGAATCCTGGGCTGCACGCGGCCGCGGAAAAAGCCTTTCAAATCACCCTGCGCGGCGACGAACGCGCCCGCCGAGGAAACCAGCGCGGGATCGGCGACCAACTGGCCTTTCTCGTTGAACTTGCCCTTGACCTCGGATTTTACGAGAGCCGTCGGCGGGATAAAGGTGGCCCATTTCACTGTCGCCGGATCGACATTCTCATTCACCGTAAAACCATTCGCGTCGAGCGAGCGCACGCGGAACGAGACGGTTTCGCCGGGCGCGGTCAACACCTCGTTCGGGATCACCTGGAGTTGGGCGGCGGGACCGGGCTTCGGCCAGGGCTGGGGCTTGGGATCAGCCGCCAAGCCGGGGTTGCCGCCCTTTTTGCCAAAACAATAGAGCTTCTTGTCTGTCTGGATATACACCTTGCCGTTAAATGCGACCGGTGAGCCGAAGCAACGGCCGGTCAACTGGGTCTTGCTCAGGATTTCGCCGTCGGTCTCGCCGGGCTTGATGACAAACAGATCGCCGTTGGAACCAGTCCCGGCGTTGCCTTCCTGCGCGCCGCCCTCGCCCTCGGCGGCGATATACATGCCGACGTAGAGTTTGCCGTCCGCGTAAAATGGCGTGCTCTGGCGTTGCTCGATGCCGAGCTTCTTTTTCCAGAGAACTTTGCCGGAGTCGGCGTCCACGGCGCAGAGATCGCCCGTGCCGCTGACCTCATAAATGCGATTGCCGACCAGCACCGGCGAGCTGGCCAAAGAGCCGACCGGATTGCGCCAGGACTCAATGGCCTTGGGGGGGTAAATCACCGGAACGGTGTTGTTGGTGGGGTGGGCGTTGTGCTGCACGAGGTAGGCGGTCATGCGACCGATTTCCGTGGAGTCAATGTTCTCGGACTCGTGCACGACGATGAGTTTGTCCTGGTAGCGAATCACCCCCGCGTTCACGCCGCCCTTGGCGCCGGACTTGGCCACCAGCGTGCGCCAGAGCGGCTGGCCGGTGCGCGCGTTAATGCAATAGAGAGAGCAATCGCCGCCCGCCGAGTAGAGCACCCGTTTGCCGTCAAGCCAGTCGAGGTAAAGATGGGAAAAGGTGTTGTCTTGCGGGCGGTCGCACGGGGCCGAGGTCCAGACCAGTTCCCCCGTCTTCTTGTCGAAGGCATAGACGCGGTCACCCGCGGCGCCGTGCGCGCCCCAGTTCGAGGTGATGCCGCGCGTGATGACCAGTTCCTGGTCGATCACCGGCGTGGCGGTGCGGCTGTTCGGAAAGGTCATCCGGCCGAACTCCTCCATCATCGAGTGCTGCCAGAGGAGCTTCCCGTCCGCGCTGAAGCAAACCATGATACCCTGCGTG
>CAZMLP010001027.1:0-3858 GCA_964566745.1 uncultured Verrucomicrobiota bacterium
TCCCCTCCGGAGCGGGCGTCCGGGAGGCGTGGACGCGGCCCTCCTTTGCTCTTGGGGCGCGCCACCGCGTTTTCTTAAGGTCTTTCCCCGGGGTTCGGGCGGCGATCACCGAATGAAGACTCTCCATCTCCACCTCACGCGCCAAGTCCTGGCCGCGTTGCTGATGACGGTCGCGGTCTTCACCTTCGTGCTCCTGCTCGGGAACATGCTCAAGGAGATCCTTTCCTTGCTCGTAAACCAGCAGGTGACACTCACTGTGGTTTTTAAAGCAATCGGGCTGCTGATCCCGTTCGTGCTGGTTCACGCCTTGCCTCTCGGCATGCTCACGGCCACGCTCCTGGTCTTTGGGCGTTTCAGCGCGGACCAGGAATTGACCGCCGTCCGGGCCAGCGGTGTGAGTCTGATCGCGCTTTGCACTCCCATCCTTCTCTTGAGTGTGGCCATGAGTGCCGTGTGCGGCGTCATCAATTTGGAGGTCGCCCCGGCTTGTCGCGCCGCTTATCGAGAGCTTTTCAACCAGTCGGCCGCGCGCTTGTTGGACGCCCCGCTGCCCGAGGGCCGGTTCGTGCAGGATTTTCCCGGATATGTGATTTACGCCGGCAAGGTCAATGGAACCAACTTGGAGGATGTCCTGTTCTATCAGATGAAGGATGGCGAGAAGATCTCCAGCCTTCATGCCGAGCGGGGAACCATCCAAGTGGATTCCGCCAGGCGGCAATTGCAACTGGAGTTCTACAATTGTGTCGCTTATCAGCGGGTGGAAAACATCAAATCCATTGCTCCTGCCAACGGCGCGGGCGCTACCAACGGAACCAACGTTGTCAGCACCAATCTCCCCGGCTCCAACGCGCCCGCCACCAATGACGTCGCCGAGGCCGCCAAATCCACCTGGCAATCGTCCTCGTTCACAACCTACACGCCCGACCCGATGGATTTCTCCCGTCCGGGCGAGGCCGACCACGAGCCGAAAATTACCGACCTTTCCTTCCGCCAGTTGCAGGCCAAACGAGAGGCTCTTACGCAAATCGGCATCCAGGGTAACACACCGGCCGAGTCTCAGATGCGCCGCCAGGTCGAGGTGCAGATGCACCGGCAGGTCGCCTATTCTTTTGCCTGCATTGGATTTACGCTCGTGGGCATTCCGCTCGGCATCCGCGTTCATCGGCGCGAGACCAGTGTGGGGCTGGCGATTGCGATCGTGCTCGTTGTCGTTTATTATGGCTTGCTCATGTTTGGGCAATCCATCGAATCGCGCGCTTCCCATGGCTCGTACCTGTTGCTGTGGGCGCCCAATTTTCTTTTTCAATCCGTCGGCGGCTTCCTGCTATGGCGTGCCAACCGGGGAATCTGAGGTGGCATTTGCTCCTGCTGGTCACACTCGCGTCCGGCGCGAGCGCCCAAATCACCAATCTCACGGTTATCCCGGGTGATCGCGCGGTGGCGTTGCTGTGGGACACCGTCACGCGCGGGGAGAAGGAGCAATTTCGCGTCGAGCGCGGCGTCAACCCCGCCGGGCCGTTTACCCAATTGCAAGCGGTCAATCCGCGCCGGAATTTCACGGATTTCAATCTCACGAACGGCCAGGTTGCCTGTTATCGCGTGGTTTCGTTGAAGCCCGACGGTTCCACCCTCGCGATGTCGGAGCCGGTGCTCGCGCGACCGCGCGCTTTTGCCAACGACGCGGAATTCCTTGAAACCTTGCAGCACACCGCTTTCGAGTATTTCTGGCGCGAGGCCAATCCGGAAAACGGCCTGGTGCGCGACCGCTCGGAACCCAACTCCCCCTCCAGCATCGCGGCGGTGGGCTTCGGGTTGACCGCGATTCCAATTGGCGTCGAGCACGGCTGGATCACGCGCGACCAGGGGTGCGAACGGGCGTTGCGGACCGCGCGAACATTCTGGGAAACGCCACAAGGCGCGAACATCGCGGGCAACGCCGGCGTCAAAGGCTGGTACTATCATTTCCTGAACCTCGACACCGCCGACCGCGCCTGGCAGTGCGAGCTCTCCTCCATCGACACCGCGCTCCTGCTCGCGGGAGTTCTCTCCGCGCGGGAGTTCTTCGACGGCGCGACACCGGGCGAAATCGAGCTTCGCCGGCTGGCAAACCAGCTGGTCCATCGCGTCGATTGGCGTTGGATGGCTAATGGCGAGGACTCGCTCACCATGGGTTGGAAACCCGAGTCCGGTTTCCACAAGATGCGTTGGATTGGCTATAACGAGGCGATGATCCTCTACGTCCTCGCGCTGGGCGCGGGCGAAAACCCGTTGCCACCGGCAGCCTGGGGAAAATGGACGAGCGGTTACGAGTGGTCCACGCACCACGGGCAAAGCTACATCGGTTTTCAACCGCTTTTCGGCCATCAATACTCCGCCTGCTGGATCGACTTTCGCAACGTCGCCGACCGCTATACCCGCGAGAAAGGCATCACCTATTTTGAGAACTCCCGCCGGGCAACCCTGGCGCAGATTGGTTACGCGATTGCCAATCCTTCCAAATTTACCGGCTACAGTTCCAATGTTTGGGGCATCACCGCCTGCGACGGGCCGGGCATCAAGGGTTATCACGGCTACGCGGGCAGGGGACTCGCACTCTTCGATGACGGCACCATCGCGCCAACGGCGGCGGGCGGTTCCATGGTTTTTACCCCCGCCGAGTCGCTCGGCGCGTTGCGTTATTTCTATGACCAGTTCCGGCTCAAGCTCTGGTGCGCTTACGGTCCGCGCGACGCCTTCAATCTCACGGCCGACTGGTGGGCCGACGACGTGCTAGGCATCGACCAGGGTCCGATTCTCCTCATGGCCGAGAACTACCGCACCGGCGCCGTCTGGAAACGTTTCATGCGCTGCCCTGAAATTCAAGAGGGGCTGAAACGCGCGGGCTTCGAGCCGCTGGCAGCGGCGAAATAATTTTGTCCGCGAGCGGGGGGTGCGAACCGGGAAAACGGAGGGAAAGGGAGGAAAACTCCGGTGAAACGATGAAACGGGCGTTTCTTCCATGCCAGCCTCATCCCGCCGGTGGTGCGAAGTTTTACCGGGCCCTGGTTTGAGCCGGGGGCCTGGCCAACTTGTGGACAAATTCAGTGTCCTAACCAGTGCTCGCTCTGCAACGGGGAGCCTCATTCCCATTGCCTTGTCCCGCGACCATTGTTGCTGGATAGTGCGGTCAGCTAACACTACACTGCCGGCCGGATGGCGCGAAATTGCCAAAGAATCCCTGGAAACCCGGCTCGGAGGAGCGGCTGTGTCCGCAGGAGTAGCCGCATCGAAAACAGCACCCGGATTGCTGCTGATAGCTGCGATTCAAAAGGCGTGTCAACAATGCGTGAAATGTACTCGTGAGAGCGACCCTAACGACTGTCAACAGGAAAAGGCTTGTGCCGATGCATGCGCCAACTGCGAGCGATTAAAAGCAAAAAGTCAGAGCCATTTGGGCAAATTATGATTTATTGAAGAGTCTGGCTTGAATCTTTATGCGGAAACCGGTCCTTGTTTTAATGGCAATGAGCTTGCTGGGATGTTCCAAGCACGTATCAAAACTTGGCAACCAAAAACTCAGCTCCCTTGAGGTGACAAATTTCGTGACCGAGGATGGGCGAGAGCAGACTATTATTGCTGCGACGAATGGAGTTTCGTTTGTGATGAGTCCGGGAGAAGCGACGACGTACATTGGACTCGACCAGTCGCTAACATTGTCGTTCAATACAAACTCAGAACAAGTTACTGGGTTCGTGCTTGAGATTACATCTCCACAAGGTGAAAAACAATGGATCGCCGATTTGAATGGCGACGGCATACCAGATCGGAGGCGAATAGGTGGGAAAGCTGGATTCGACGTGTTTTATGAGGGCAAATGGC
>CAZMLP010001028.1:0-13591 GCA_964566745.1 uncultured Verrucomicrobiota bacterium
CTCAAATCCAACGCACTGCAATTGCCCGAGGGCTTTTTCGGCTACTGGCTCGACTTGAACTGGATTGGCTCGCAAGGGCCGAGCGCGGTGCCGGGTTACTCGTTCTTCTGGTTCTGGCTCACCGGCGCGGTCGGCTTCGCGAAAACTTACGCCTTTGCCTCCACGTTCATCATGGGCCTGTGCGGCGCGTTTTGTTTTGGGCGCATGGGGTTCGGCCCGGCGGTCTGCGTTCTGGGCGGCCTGGCGTCGGCCCTGAACATGAATTCGCTCTCCAACGCCGCGTGGGGCCTGGGCTCGCGCTCGTTTGTTTTCGCGACGAGCTTTCTGGCCGTCGCCGCGCTGTATAGCCACCGCCGCAAACCGCACTGGGCCAAGATTCCCCTGGCGGGATTGGCGGTCGGACTGGGCATTGTGGATGGTTACGATGTGGGCGCCATCTTCAGTTTGTACATAGCCGCCTTCGGATTGTTTCTCGCGCTGACCGAGGCGGACTCGCCGGTGAAGAACTTTGCGCGAGGCGCCCTTCGGGTGGCGGTCGTGGCTGGTTTCGCGGCGTTCATCGCGGCGGCGGCGCTCATCACGCTCGTCGAAACCCAAGTGAAGGGTGTGGCCACGCAGGCGGACAGCACGCCGCCCGAGGTGAAGTGGCAATTCGCCACGCAATGGAGCCTGCCGAAGATCGAGACGCTGCGCATCCTGGTTCCCGGCCTTTACGGTTACGGAATGCCGGGCATGTATGGCATTCCCTATGACGAGTACGGCCGCCTGACTTATTGGGGCAACGTGGGCGCGTCCGATGGCAATCCCATCAGCCGCCTCTCAGGCGCGGGCGAGTATGCCGGCATGCTGGTGCTGCTGATCGCGGCTTTCGCCCTGGCGCAGGCTATGCGCGGAGAGAAGGGCGCCTTTGACGCCTTTGAGAGAAAGTGCATTTGGTTTTGGGCCGGGGCCGCCGTGATCTCCCTGCTGCTCGCCTTCGGGCGTTACGCGCCGTTTTACCAGGTCATCTACCACTTGCCTTTCTTCAACAATGTTCGCAATCCGATCAAATTCACCCACCCGATGCAGCTTTCGATCCTCATGCTGTTCGGGCACGGCCTGCAGGTCATTTATCGAAAATATCTTTCCGGGCCGGCGCCGCGTCTTTCGGGAATACGCGAGCAAGTGGGCGCGTGGTGGAAAACGGCGCCCGCCTTCGAGTCCAAATGGACCATGGGCAGTGGCCTCGCGGCCGGGGCAATGCTGGTGGCCTTTCTGATCTACAACAGCTCGCGCACGAGCCTGGTGGCGCATTTGAAGTCGGTGATGCAACAAGGGTATCCCGACAACATCCTGGAGCAGATGGCCAAGTTCAGCATTAACGACGTCGGGCTTTCCGCGCTCCTTCTTGCGCTGGCGGTGGCGTTGCTGACGGTGATTCTCAGCGGCGCGCTGGCGGGGCGGCGCGCCAAATGGGCTGGCGTGCTGATGGGCGTGTTCATCGCGCTCGATCTTGGCCACGCGAACGCGCCGTGGATCATCCATTTCAATTACTTGGACAAATACGCCACGAACCCGGTGGTCGATATTCTTAAGGAACGGCCTTTTGAACGGCGCGTGACTTGCCCCACGCTCCGCCTCGGCCCGGCCTTCGACCAGTTTTATCAGCAGGTCTATTTCCTCCCCTGGTTGCAGCACCTTTTTCCCTACTACAACATCCAGTCCCTGGACGTCTCCCAAGATCCGCGTCCTGGAACCGACAAGGGCGCGTTTATGGAGGTGTTTCGCCCGCTGGTCCAGGCGGTTGACATCACCGACTTGCCCGCGCTGGCCGCGCGGTTCAAGGCCCCGCCGGACGAGGTGACCAAGTATCTCGCCGCCGGTCTTGCTGCGGAAACGCGCCGGGTTTTGGAGCAATACAAAGGCGCCGGGGATGATCCCAGGCCGCTCCGGCACGCGCTTGCGGAAGACCTCAGCCGTCAATTCCGGGCCAGTCTGCTTTATGACCCCGCCCGTTTTGCCGGCGTGAACGTCTCCCCCGAGGCCACGAATATGTTGCAAATGCTCCAGACCCATCCCGAGCAGGTGGATGTGGCCCATCTGAATCGTGTCCTGCTCGGGGACGCGTTCCCCGGCCAGATCGCCCATGACATAAACCTCGGCGCGCTTCTGGGCCGGTATTGGGAATTGACCAACACCCGCATGCTGATTGCCATCCCGGCAGCCGTTGCAGGGTTGAATGCGCAAATGGATCCGGCGCGGAAAAGTTTTCGCCTAGTCAGGCCGTTCGGCCTCGCCCAAGCCTCGGCGAAGGCGCCGGTCACCGCCGTTGAAACAAAGGACGGGCCGCTTGCCCTGGTGGAATACGGCGCCGCCTTGCCGCGCGTGAGCCTCTATTCCCGCTGGGAAGTGGAGACGAACGAAGGCTTCACCTTGGACCGCCTCGGTGATCTGGCGTGGGACCCCCACCAGACGGTGATGGTGGCGACAAATCTGCCCGCCTCCTCCGCAAACGCTGCCGCGAACGCTGGAACCATCGCCTTCACCAGCTACGCGCCGAAGCGCATCGAATTGAGCGCGAAAGTGCTTACGCCGTCCGTGATGCTGCTCAATGACCGTTACGCGCCGGACTGGCATGCGTGGGTGGATGGCCAGCCAACCGGCGTCTTCCGGTGCAATTACATCATGCAGGGCCTTTATCTCACGCCGGGCGATCATAAGATCGAATTGCGGTTTGAGCCGAAGGCCAAGGGACTTTCCGTAAGCGTGGCCGCTTATGTGGTGGGCGTCTTGCTCTGCGGATTGGTGATGGTGACCGGCAAGGGCGAGCCTTCCGCGCCGTCGCCGCAAACCGCCGAACCGAAACCGGTTGAGCCCAAAACCACGGAACCGAATCCAACCGAGCCAAGAGTGGCGGGCAGTTCCGGCAAGGACAAGAAGCGCAAATAACCTGCTCCACGCATGGGCCACCAAGAAACCTACCGCCACAACGAGGCCTACGCCCAGTTTCTGGCCGGCTGGGACGCGGGTTTTTACGCGAAGTACGCCGACACATTACGCCCGGCGCGGCCCGGCGCGCGGGTGCTTGATGTCGGCTGCGGCGTGGGGCAGGTGGTGGGCAGGCTCGCTCAGGCAGGTTTCGAGGCGTACGGCGTGGATGTGTCCGAACCGAACATCACCCGCGCGCGCGAGTTCTCGGATCGTTGCCAGCTTTACGACGGCAAACGTCTGCCCTTCCCGGACATGCATTTCGCGAGCGTCGGCGCCCTAAACGTTCTTGAGCACGTCGAGGAGCCGGAGGCGTTCATTCCCGAGCTAGTGCGGGTTACTGAGATCGGCGGCCGCGTGGTAATCTCCAGTCCGAATTTTTTTCGCGTGTTCGGCTTTCGCGATTACCACCACCGGATGCGCGGCATCGGCAACAAATGGCGAAACTGGAAGCGTCTCGCCGAGAAGCGCCGCCAGATGCGCGTCACGCCGGACCAAGTTCGCTTCGACCGTATGCAGCCGGTGGTGCGCGAAAACTTCCAGCCGGACGACGACGCGATCATCGCCACGAACGCCGCCGAGATGGAGTTCTTCCTGACCCGCGCCGGCTGCGAGGTCGAGTCGGTTGCTTGCACGGATCGCTATGTGGCCAAGCCAGTGGAGATGGCGCTGAACCTCGGCCCGTGGCGCTACCTGATGTTCAACTCGTTCCTTGTCGCGCGGCGCGTGCGCTGACATGAGCTACTGGCAGGCACATCTTAGCACGTTTTCGCGGCAAGCCGGGGCGCGCAAGTTTCTTGGCAGGGACGCCTCGCTGCGGCGTCGGTTTCTTCTTACCGCTCCGCGCCGATGACCCTTTACGATCTCATCCCCCGCGACGGCGCGGCGCGCAGCGATGTCTTGCTGGATCGTTTTCTCGATTACGTCGCGAGCCGAAACCTTTCGCTCTATCCTGCGCAAGAGGCGGCGATTCTCGAATTGTTCGAAAACAAGAACGTCATCCTGAACACTCCCACCGGCTCGGGCAAATCGCTGGTGGCCTCGGCGCTCCATTTTCAGGCGCTCGCGCAAGGTCGCCGCTCGATTTACACCTGCCCCATCAAGGCGCTGGTGAACGAGAAGTGGCTTGCGCTGTGCCGCGAGTTTGGCCCGGACAACGTCGGCTTGAGCACCGGGGACGCGACCGTGAATCGCGACGCGCCGATCCTTTGCTGCACGGCGGAGATTCTCGCGAACATCGCGTTGCGCGAGGGCGCGAAGGCCAACGTGGGTGACGTGGTGATGGACGAGTTTCACTATTACTCGGACCGCGAGCGCGGCGTCGCCTGGCAGGTTCCGCTGCTCACCCTCTCGCAAACACGGTTTTTGCTGATGTCCGCGACGCTCGGCGAAACCGAGTTCTTCGAGCAAGAGCTGACACGGCTGAACGGCCGCGAAACGGCGACCGTGAAATCCACGGACCGGCCCGTGCCGCTGGAGTTCGAATACGCCGAGACACCACTGGCCCAAACGCTGGAAAAGCTCGCTGCCGAGGGTAGAACGCCGGTTTACGTGGTCCACTTCACGCAACTGGAGGCGGCCCAGAGCACCCAGGATTTCACAAGCATCAATGTCTGCACGCGCGAGGAGAAAGCCGCCATCGCCAGCGCGCTGGAGGGATTCAAGTTTTCCAGCCCGTACGGGCCGGAAATCAAGAAATGGTTGCGGCACGGAATCGGCCTGCATCACGCCGGACTGCTGCCGAAATATCGTGTGCTCGTCGAGCAACTGGCGCAGAAGGGCCTGCTCAAAATTATCTGTGGCACCGACACGCTCGGCGTCGGGATCAACGTTCCCATCCGCACGGTCCTTTTCACGCGGCTGTGCAAGTTCGACGGCCAGAAGACCGCGATCCTCAGTGCGCGCGACTTTCACCAGATCAGCGGTCGCGCTGGACGCAAAGGCTACGACAATCTTGGCTGGGTAGTGGTGCAAGCGCCCGAGCACGTCGTCGAGAATTTGAAGCTGGAGGGGAAGGCCGCGCGCGACGGCAAGAAAGTGGTGAAGCGCAAGCCGCCCGAGAAGAACTTCGTCGCGTGGGACAAGAACACTTTCACTCGCCTGATTTCCGCGCCGCCGGAGCGGTTACAATCGCGCTTCGAGGTGTCGCACGGCATGTTGCTGAATGTGTTGAGCCGGCCCGCCGGAGGGTGCGAGGCGATGCACAATTTGATCACCCGTTCGCACGAGACGCCGAAGGCCAAGAAGGCGCACACGAAGCGCGCGTGGCAATTGTTCCGCTCGCTGGTGGACCGCAAGATTGTGGAGATCATTCCACCCACACCGGAGGGAGGTTACTTGCGCGTAAACGTCGAGTTGCAAGACGACTTCTCGATGGACCAGACGTTGTCGCTCTATCTGCTCGACACCATTCCGCTGCTCGATCCGCAGGCGCCGGATTATCCGCTCGACCTGGTCACGCTCGTCGAGTCGATCATGGAGGATCCCGACATCATTTTGCGCAAGCAACTCGACAAGGTGAAGGACGCGCGCATGGCCGAGATGCGGATGGAGGGGCTGGAATATCAGGAACGGATGGACGAGCTGGAGAAATGCGAGTATCCCAAGCCGAGGCGCGAGTTCATCTATTCCACGTTCAACGCCTTTGCCGACAAGCATCCGTGGGTGGGCCAGGAAAACATCCGTCCGAAATCCATCGTGCGGGAAATGTTCGAGCAGTACCGGTCGTTCGCCGATTACATCAAGGATTACGAGTTGCAACGCGCCGAGGGTGTGCTCCTGCGACACCTTTCCCGCGCGCACAAGGTGCTGGTGCAAACCGTGCCGGACACGGCGAAGAACGACACGGTGCGCGAGATGGAGGTCTATCTCGGCGCGATGATCCGGCAGGTCGATTCGAGCCTGATCGAGGAGTGGGAGCGGATGCGCGACCCGAACTATCAGGCGCGCGCCGAGAAGCCGGAGCTTCGCCCGCCCGGCGCCGAGGAGGCCGCCGCCGATGTCACGCGGGACACGAAGGCGTTCACCGCCGCGATCCGTGACCGCATTTTCACCTTCCTTCGCGCATTGGTGGTCGAGGATTTTGACACCGCGCTGGCCTCGCTTGCGTCGCCGGACCAGCCCGACGGCGAGCCGTGGACAGCGGAGCGATTGCGCCAGGCAACGGACGCGTATTACGCGGAGCACCAGCGCCTGTGCCTTGATCCGAACGCGCGCAACCTGCGCCACACCTACGTGCTGCCGTCCGAGGACAAGAAGACATGGCGCGTGCAACAAGTGCTCGTCGATCCCGAGGAGCACAACGACTGGATCGCTGAGTTCGAGGCGAATCTCGCTGAGTCCCGCGCCGCCAGCGCGCCCGCGATGCGGCTGCGGCGGCTGGGCAGTCTGGTTTAAACCACCAATGTTTTGGTGGAGGCGGTATTTTTACAAACGGCTCGTCAGAGCCTCGCCCCACCAGCTCCAGATTGTTTACATCGAGACGTTTTCAAAGCCCGCTTATTTCCCGTTTTTCTTGAACGGTTTCAGCGACTCCTTGCGCACCGGGATCTTCTTGAAGCGCTTGGTGAGATTCGTCAGCGATTCCTCGACCGCCAGGCGCTCCAGGCTCGACGCGCCGACGAACCCGACGCAATCGGTGTGCTCGTTGATATAGGCGGCGTCCTCGGGCGTGGCAATCGGCCCTCCGTGCGAGAGGAAAATGATGTCCTTCCGGACCTGTCGCGCGCCGTCGATGATCGATTGGGTCCGCTTCACCGCGTCATCCATGGTGCAGACGGCGCCGGTGACGCCTATGGAGCCGCCGATGGTCGTGCCCACATGCGCGATGATCGCGTCCGCGCCCGCCTCGGCCATGGCCTTCGCCTCGTCCGCCGTCGCCACATACACGATGCTGAAAAGGTCCATCTTCCGCGCGAGCGCGACCATCTCGAACTCCTTCTTCACGCTCATGCCGGTTTCCTCGAGCACCTGGCGGAAATGGCCGTCCACAATGGTGTGGGTGGGGAAATTGTTCACGCCGCTGAAGCCCATCTCCTTCACCTGCAGCAGCCAGTGCCACATCCGGCGGCGCGGGTCGGTGGCATGCACACCGCAAATCACCGGAATTTCCTCCACGATGGGCAACACCTCGAACTCGCCAATCTCCATCGCGATGGCGTTTGCGTCGCCATAAGCCATAAGGCCGCAGGTCGATCCGTGGCCGGACATGCGGAACCGGCCGGAGTTGTAAATGATCACGATGTCCGCGCCACCCTTCTCGATGAACTTTGCGCTGATGCCCGTGCCGGCGCCGGCGGCAATCACCGGCTCGCCCTTTTTCAACGTGGCGCGGAGGCGCTCAACGACTTCTTTGCGGGTGTAAGGATTGCCTTTGCCGGTCCAGGGATTGGGCATAAATGCGTGATTTAGGTTAGCGGTTCGCGAACTTTGTGCGGGCAAAATTAACGGCTCCCGTCGCCGAAAAGCAACCTTTTGCCGACTCGGCCGGGTCGCCTTAAAAGGCGGTGATCAATCACTCACGCTGAATTCCAGACATCCATTCTGTTTTCGGAATTCTTCATGGAGATTCCCCGCCCGGTGCTGGCGAGTTTCCCGAGGCAGGGCTCAATTGGGTCGGATAGCGCATAATTTCGGGGTGTTGGCTACCGACGCCCTTGGGGGGAACCTCCGGCTGCGTTTTCATCAGGGGCCGGGGCGATTATGAACCGTGCCGCCTCCAATCATTTCGCGGCGATCTTGTACAAGTGGCTTTCGGCACGGATGAAAAGCGCTCCATCCTCCGCCGCGCAGGAGGCCAGAGTCCGCTCGTTCAACGCGTTCGAGGCAATTTTCTCGAAGGTCTTGCCCGCCTTCACCACCACCGTCAGGCCGGTCTCGTCCTGGAAGTAAATCCTGCCGTTCACGAGCAAAGGCGAGGAGGAACTGGTGCCGCACACCCGCTCCTGCCAATGGACCGTGCCGGTCTTCGCATCCACACAGCTCGCGATGCCCGCGTCCGAGAGCATGTACAACTCATCGCCGTCCAGCACCATGGACGGGGTGTTGGGCGCGCCTTTGGTCATGGTCCACGCCACATGCGTGTCGGTCACATCACCTTGGCCATCCACGCGAATCGCCATCGCCACGGGACGGTCATAACCCGAGCTGAGGAAAATCATGCCGTGGCCGAACACCGGTCGCGGCACCACCGAATAGCCCTCGCCGTAGCGCGCCCGCCAGATTTCGCGGCCGTCTTTGGGATCATACGCGCACACCGCGCCGCTGCCGGGGCTAATGACCTGTTTCTGCCCGTTCACGGTGATGACGAGCGGCGTGCAGAACGAGAATTTCTTTTTGGCCGGGGTGACGCGCGCCACCTTCCAGATCACCTTGCCATCCCGCTTGTCGAGCGCGACCACAAACGGATCGCTGGCGCCGTCCGCGCTGTAGATGAGCGCGTTGTCCACAATAACAGGCGAGCCACCGTTGCCATGCACGGGCGAGTAGCCGAGCGTCTCCTGCCTCCAAATCACTTTTCCGTCCAGTGCGAGGCAGGCCGTGCCATGATGGCCGAAATGAACATAAAGCCGGTTGCCATCGATCAAAGGTGTCGCGCTGGCGTGGCTGTTTTTGCTGTGAATGCCCGGCACAGAATCCTTGGCGAAGATTTCGGTCGTCCAAATCACTTTCCCGGACTCCGCGTCCAGACAGACGGCTTTCAAGGAAAGCTTGTTGCCAGTTTCCGGGGCGGGCATCAACGCGGTGGTCACGTACAGTTTGCCCTGATAAAGCACCGGCGAAGACCAGCCTTGGCCCGGAATCTCTTGTTTCCACGCGACGTTTTTTGTGTCCGACCACTCCAGCGGAAGATTCTTCAGCGAGATGTTCCCCTGGCCAGTCGGCCCGCGAAACTCGGTCCAATTGCCCGCGTGACTGGAGGCGGCCAGCAATTGGGTCGCGGCCAGCAACGGCAAAAAGGATTGTTTCATAAAAAAAAGACGTTCCCCGGTTTCTGGTGATTCATTGCTCGCGCAAGCGGAAGATCAAACCCGTGCCGCTGTTGTCGAGAGTGACGATCTTCCGATCGTCGAGGATTTGCGGTTTTTGGGTGACGGGTTGCCATTGGCGGGGCGAGGCGTCCAGGCTCGCGGATTCGAGCCCAAATCCAATGGCCACGACCGGCCAACTTACCTGAATCCTGCCATCCACCAGCGCAACCCGCAACGCATGGCGCGGCGCGACAATTTGATAGCCGATATCGTCAAAGGCGGCCCAGTCGAGATCGGTAAACGGCCGGCGCTCGTCGTAATAGATGAGATGTGCCATGCCCACCTGCTGCCCCTTCCACTCCAACTCGTTGGGATAATGATTCACGTCGGAGGCGAGCGGCACGGGCCGACCGTAAAGGGCCACCGCATTGGTCCCAACAAATGTCTCGCCCGCAGTCCGGGCTGCGAACGCCCGGGTCCCTCTCGTAAATCCAAGGATATGGCCCAACTCGTGCATCGCGAGCGAGTAGAAATCATACGTGTCACCAAACTCCTCGACCGTGCTTGGATCGGGGTCGAAATACCAAGGGCCGTCCGGATCAAACACAATCGAGCCGCCAATCGAAGTGAAACTGTTGGTGTCATCCCGCGCGGAGAACGCCTTGTTCCAGGAACTGTCACCATTGTAGGTGTAGGCGAAATAGGAGGTTCCCAGCAGATTGCCGTCCAACGGCCGCGCGCCCACGTAAACCACAATGGTGTCGGCGGGAAGGACGGTGTCTTTTAATGTCACATTTTGGCCGGTGTCCGGCCGGGGGAAGCTCAGCGTCCAATGATTACTCGCGGACGGCTGGATGGCTGGAAAGAGATTTCCGAACCGCGCCGCCAGCGTCTGGCCGGCCATTTCGAGCACCATCCGATGAAGGTGGTTCGCGCCGCTGAAAAAGCCGGTGGTGTCGTAACGATAGTCGAATTGGATTGTGAGCGCCGATGCTTGAGGCGGGGGGAGAATCCCCAAGACCAGCACCATTGCAATTAGCCATACCGCGCGGTGATTAACCAAAGGGAAGGACCGCCCAAGAAACCCTCGCTCCCCCAGCCTGGGTCCGTTTGGGTATTCGGAGTTCCGCATGTGACTTTGGCGAGATGGAATGCTAATCAAAAATGAGCGCGTTACCGCAGCGTGGCTTTCAAGGTTTGCTGGAACTGCGCCACCAATTTTTCATGAGCCGCGTTCACCTCGGCATCCGTCAGGGTGCGTTCCGCGTGGCGATAGGTGAAGGCGTAGGCCACGCTCTTGTGACCCTCCGGCACATGCTGGCCGCGAAACACATCGAAAAGCTCCACCGCCTCGAGATTGGCCGGCTTGGCCTGGCGCGTCTCCGCCAGCACGGCGTCGTGCGTCGTCGCCTCGGGCAAAATCATGGCAATGTCCCGGCGGATGCTTGGGAACTGCGGCAACGGCTTGAATGACCGCGCCGCGTTCCGCCGCGAGAGCAGCGTGTCGAGGCTCAACTCCGCCAGAAACACCCCGTCCCGCAGGTCATACTTCTTCGCGAGCGGCGGCAGCAACTGGCCCAACTCGCCCAAGGGCAATTTTCCGCCCAGGGTGACCGTCGCCGATTCCAGGAAAAGGGCGGTGGCCTCCGCGCGCTTGGTGAAAACCACCCCGCGCAAACCAAACTGCTCCAGGAACTCCTCCACCACGCCCTTCAAATCATAGGCATCCAGCCTGGCGTCCCGCCCGGCGCCGCTCCAGAACGCCCCCTGCCGGAGGCCCGTCAATGCAATCGCCACGCGCCGCTCCTCTTTGGATTGGCCGTTCACTTTCGTGAAGACCCGGCCAACCTCGAAGAGCGCCACGTCATTATTTTTATGGCTCAGGTTGTGGCGCAACGAATCGAGCAGACCGGGCAGCAAGCTCGGCCGGAGCGCGTTCATGTCGCTGCTCAACGGATTGGCGAGCATCACCAGATTCTCAGCCGGGGCCGCGAGTTTCGCCGCCCCGTCCGCGATCAACGTCTGGCCCTGCGCCTCGTTCAGTCCCATTACGCCCAAGAGCCGGCGTGCCTCGCCCAGCTGGTCATAGACGGCGTCGAAGGCGTTCGTGCCAATGGCGCCGCGCGGCGGTGTGGAGGGAATCTTGTCCACGCCAAACAAACGGGCGATCTCCTCAATCAAGTCGGTTTCCCGCTTCAGGTCGACGCGGAAGCTCGGCACCCGAAAGGTTGCGCCGCCGTTTTGCGCGGTCTGGTCCGCAACGAGCGCCAGCCCCAGACTCTGCAGCATACGGTTCTGCTCCGCGCCCGCAATCTCCACACCGAGGAGGGCGTTGGTTTTCGCGTGGCGCAGGGCAATGTCCTTCGTTGTGGCCGGTTGGGGATACGCGTCCACCACCCCGTCCGCCAACTCGCCGCCCGCCGTCTCCAAAATCAGTTGGACGCAACGCCGGCTGGCCCAATCGCAAATGCCGGGATCCGCGCCGCGCTCGAAACGATAACTCGCGTCCGTGCGCAAGCCGATTGCCTTCGAGGTGCGCCGAATGTTGGTGGGCTTGAAATAGGCGCTCTCGACCAGCACATCGCGCGTGGTGTGGTTGATCTCACTGTTCAACCCGCCCATCACGCCGGCGAGGGCGATGCCTTTCTGCTCGTCGGCGATGAGCAGCATGCTCGGCGTCAAGACGCGCGCCTGGTTGTCCAGCGTGGTGAACTTCTCCTCCGCTTGCGCGCGACGGACGACAATCACCGGCTGGCCCGACGCGCCTTTCGCCACCAAATGATAATCGAACGCGTGCAAGGGCTGGCCGCATTCGAGCATGACGAAATTGGTCACGTCCACGACGTTGTTGATGCTGCGCAGCCCCACTTTTTCAAGTGTGGTTCGGAGCCAGTCGGGGCTGGGAGCGACCTTCACGCCCCGCACGACGCGCGCGGTGTAGCGCGGGCAAAGCTCGGCGTCCTCAATGCGCACGCCGACCAGGTCCGCCGCCTTGGCCGCCGCGGCGCCGGGCAAATTCACTGGCGGCGTTTTCAACGGGTTGCCCGTCAGCGCGCCAATCTCCCGCGCGATGCCAATCAGACTGTTCAGGTCCGGGCGGTTGGGGGTGACTTCGAGATCATAAACCACGTCACCGGCCGCCTTGCCCAAATACTCCGCGAACGGCTGACCCACGCGCGCATCCGCGCGCAAAATCAGCAAGCCATCGACATTGTCGGGGAGCCCGAGCTCCTGTGGCGAGCACATCATGCCCTGCGACTCGACACCGCGAATCTTGCCGACCTTGATCGTGAATGGCTCCTTGTCGCCCGGCTTCAGGGGCAGCGACGCGCCCGGCAGGATGAGCGGCACCTTGTCGCCCGCTTGGAAATTTTGCGCGCCGCAAACGATCTGACGCTCCCCCTGGCCGTCATTCACCCGGCAGAGCGAGAGCTTGTCCGCGTTCGGGTGCTTGTCGCGTGTGATCACCTGCGCAACCACGATGCCCTCGAACTCGCCGGACACCTTGCGCACGCCCTCGACTTCGAGGCCGAGCATGGTGAGGCGCGTGGAGAGTTCCTCCGGCGACCAGTTAAAATCCACGTATTGTTTGAGCCAGTTCAGCGTGATCTTCATGCAAAACGAGCCGGGAAGCTAGCAGCCGGGAGGCCGCATGGGGAGAATTTTCGGAGGCTTGCGGCGGCCCGCCTTCCCTCTCCGGGCAGGCTCGCATGGCGCCGCCGGAGCTCAACTCTTCACGCTCGCGCCGCCAGCTTGCGCGGCACGGGAGATCTCGTCCTCGAACTGGCGCGTCGCCTCCGGCGACATGCCGTGGGTGATCTTCATGTGCAAGTGGCTGCTCAAAAACTCGTCGGGTGTCATCCACCGGTCGCCCACTTTGATTTGTTTGGTCCACGCGCACACCACTTGCAACCCGTTTTGCAATCTCCGGATCTCCTCGGTGGACCGCCTCAACTCCTCCACTGCCCGGTACAAATCCTCGTTGGTGCGCCGCCGCTCCTCCAAGGTGCGCCGGAGGCGGTGCAATAGCATGCCGGTCACATAACTGATCAAAAAACAGGTGAAGCTGTTCCAATAGAGGAACATGGCGTTCGAATACGGGTGCGCGCCCAGCACATCCACCACCCAAGCCGCGGCGCCGCTGGCGAGGGAGAGCAGCAAGACCGCGCCCCGCCCGAAGTACCAGGCGGACAATCCCACCGGAACCAGGTAGGCGGCGGAGAACACAAACTCGTACCCGGTGATGTAATCCACGTACACCATCAGCGCGAAGCTGGCGACGATGACCGCCGCCATTTGACGGGAAGGGATTCCAATTTTCATAACCAACGCCCGCGCCGCTTTGATGAAGACGGTTGGCACGTTATCAGACTAGACGGGCCGTGCCAAGCGGGGGTTTCCCCTTATTTCACAAATAATTAATCCGCTAAAATCCTGCGATGAACGGAAAAAACATGCTTTTAGAAGATTCGTGTCCTTTTCTGCGAGGCGGTTCCGCGGGCAAGATTTTCAGGACCCGGAACAACCACCATCCACCGCCCGGCTCACTGCGGCCAGTTGCCATCCACAAACGGGCGCGGCGTCAATTTTCGCGGATCGATCACCACATGTTTGATCTTTTGCCGCTTCCAGGTATAGGTGACATGCACCAACTG
>CAZMLP010001029.1:0-3117 GCA_964566745.1 uncultured Verrucomicrobiota bacterium
TTCTGGAAGGATCTGAGCCTGCCTTTCTACGGCTACAACCGGCCCGGCGCCAAAATCTCCGAAGGGGTGCGCGAGTCCTTCTGGCTCCAGAGCATGATGGCCGGCTTTCCCGCCTCCTACTTCTGCATCAAGGCGTTCTCCGAGACCGATCTGGCCGAGGATTTAAGGCGGTTCGATGTGCCGACCCTCGTTTTGCACGGCGATGATGACCAGATTGTTCCATTTGCCGACTCGGCTTTGCTTTCGGCCAAGCTGATTAAGAACGCGACTCTCAAGGTTTACCAAGGGGCGCCGCACGGGCTTTGCACGACCCTCAAGGACCGGGTCAACGAGGAGTTGTGGGAGTTCATCAAGTCCTGATGGTTTCAATCCACGGACTTAAACCATCATGCGCAAATTCCTCATGACACTCCTCCTGACCACCGGTTTGGCGAGCGCCAGCGCGGCAGCGGAGCAGGTGCCGGCGGCTTCCTGCCCGGAAATCACTGTTGTTTTGGTCCGCGAGGCCTTCGCCACGTTCTCCAGTTGGGAGGCGGTTATACCGAAATTGGTCGCCCGCAGTTACACCGTGATCGCCATCGCGAATCCGTTACGTGGCCTGAAAACCGACGCTGATTATATCGCGACCGTGCTCGGTAGCATCAAGGGTTCGATTGTGCTCGTTGGTCACTCCTACGGCGGATCGGTCATCACGGGCGCCACAACGTGAAGGCCTTAGTCTTTATTGACGGGTTGGCTCCGGAAGCGGGCGAGACCCTCGCCAATCCGGAGTGGCGAGTTTTCAGGAAAGCACGGACCGGCGTATTCGGTTCAGTGAGGACCAATCGCCACCGGGGCAAGGCAGACAGAATTAGGTCATGAAATTTACTTACTACGGACATTCCTGTTTCTCCGTGCTCGCCGGTGGCAAAACATTATTGTTTGACCCCTTTGTCACCCTCAACGAGTTGGCCAGCGCCGTGGATGTCGATCAAATTCAGGCCGACTACATCTTTGTCTCCCACGGCCACTACGACCACATAACCGATGTGGTGCGCATCGCGACCAGGACTGGCGCCAAAGTTCTAGGGAACTGGGAGCTTTATGAATGGTTCAACAAAAAAGGTTTGAAAAACACCCACCCTATAAATCCGGGAGGGCAATCCACATTCGACTTCGGAACGGTGAAATGCTTCGCCGCCCAGCACTCCAGCAGCCTGCCCGACGGCAGCTACGGCGGGGTTGCTTGCGGGTTTGCGTTTCACACGCCCGACGGCAATTTCTACTATAGTGGCGACACCGGTCTGACCTTGGACATGCAATTGGTGCGTGATTGGATGACGCTGGATTTTGCAGTTTTTCCCATTGGAGACGGCTTGACTATGGGTGTGCGGGACGCAATTGCGGCCTCCCGGTTGGTGGAAGTGGGCAAGGTTGTCGGGGTCCACTATGACACATTCGGGCTAATTCGGATCGATCATTGCAAAGCCGTGGAGACCTTCGCCGGGGCCGGTGTGACACTCCATTTGCTTGAGATAGGAAGCGTCCGGGAGATATGAGCGTCGTGCCGAGCCGACCGCGCGCGGCGCTCCTGCGGTTATTGCTGACCTTCAGTAACACCAAACCAGAGCGGGTGATGCTGTGAAAACGAAAGCCTTCCTCGTTCCTGGCATGCTGGTCGCCGCCTTTCAATTGTGCTCCAGCCACGCCCTGCCGCAAGACCGGATGCCCGGGGAAAACGAGTCCCGGTTTGTGCAAAGGTTGACGGCGAGCATGGAAGTGATGGGCAAGGGTATGAGGACAGATCCCGTGAATGGCGATCCCGATTGTGGTTTTGCCGTTCCGATGATCACCCATCACCAAGGCGCGATTGGCATGGCCCAGGCCGTTTTGCTGGAAGGCAATGACGTAATTAAGTGGATGGCCCAGGAGATCGTGGTGACTCAGCAGCAAGAGATTGAAGTGACGCGTCCTCAGTTGGAGGTGTTGCCATCCGGGACCGCCGGCGGGTCTCAACCGAGGCAATCCGATCCCGTTTGCTCGACGCCAATTTCCAGTCGAAACCGCGTCCATGTGGCGGGGCAAACCTCGGGCACAGTTTCCGTGATCGATCCCTTGGCGAACAAGCTGCCGGGCGTGATCCACCTCGGCGATCCGGCACCGGGGCGCCCAGCCCTCTGTATCGAGGCCAGTTGCTGGTGCAGGGCTTGGGGCTCTCGCCGGACCATTGAACTCTCGCGGTCATGTCCATCGGCTCCAATTCGATCGCGTTCATTGACACGGAGAGCAACCGCGTCCGCGGAAGTGGAGAAAGCTGTTCTGCCGTTGTGGCAGCGCATCGCGGAGTTGGAGCGCCAATTGAAAGGGAAATCATGACCGGAAATAATGCCACTTGGTCCATGCGTTGTGACGCCGCCTCGACGCGTTGTCGTTACAACGACGCCGCCCGTTCCCGATTACAGAACCGCCGGTTGGCATGAGCTCATTTATTTCCCAATGTTTTCAGCGTTTCAAATGATCGCGGCCGAAGACCAAAACTTGGCCCAACTCCTGCAAAGGCAAATCGCGACTATGAACACCACCGGCGCTAGCATCCAGCGTTCTCCGCTTCCTCCCTTCACGAACGAGACCGCGATCGAGAAAGTCCGGCTGGCGGAAAATGGCTGGAACAGCCGGGATCCCGGGAAAGTCGCGCTGGCGTACACAGTGGACAGTTGGTGGCGCAATCGCGTGGAGTTTATCCAGGGCCGGCCCGCGATCATCGAGTTCCTCACCCGTAAATGGGGGAGGGAGCTAAACTATCGCCTTATCAAGGAACTTTGGGCCTTTGAAGGAAGCCGCATCGCGGTGCGATTTGTTTACGAATGGCATGATGATTCCGGGAATTGGTTTCGCTCCCACGGCAACGAAAACTGGGAGTTTGACGCGAACGGGCTGATGCATCACCGCCACGCTTGCATCAATGACCTGCCAATCAAGGAGGCCGACCGGAAGTTTCATTGGGATTCTGCGAAGCCTCGCCCGTCCGATCATCCTGGACTCACGGACCTTGGCATGTGAGCCGTCGCAATTTTTAACCCGCAATTCAAACACTGAGGACACCAGTCAAATGAGCACGACAGCCCTGATTGAGAAATC
>CAZMLP010001030.1:0-5823 GCA_964566745.1 uncultured Verrucomicrobiota bacterium
AACCTGCGCCAGCGCGTGCAGGCCGGCACGCCAGCACCCCTCCCCGACTTGGTAACCGCGGCCACAAACTCACCGGCAAATACGGTGATCGGCATTATACGCTCGGGCAGCCTGCCGGATGTCTGGCCGGCGGACTCCATCAAAGCGGAAGGAAACGCCACTCCTCTGGAAGCGTTGAAGACGGTGATCGTCACGGTGTTGTCCACGGATTTCGACTCATTCTATGGCCTGCTATCCACGAATTCCCCCACTTGGACCGCCGATCAAACCAAGGCGCGGGAAGCGTTTGCGGGAGTGGAAAAGAATCATCACGACGTCAAGGAGATCAACTCGATCGAGTTCACCGAGTACACGGACGGGAAAATTCGCTACCGGTATTCCATTTTGCGGACGCGCAAAGACCTGCCCGCTGAAATCAGTGTTGGAACAGTGGATCTGCAACAGCAAGACGGCGTTTGGAGGCTCTATCGCTACCGGTCGCCAAGGATCCTGCTTTAGCAGTCCATTAAAAAACTATGGACACCGCCGTTCCGCCCAAAACCACGTGCCCAAAGCCAAAATCCCTCTCAGCGGCGGCAGCCAGAGCTTTTAACGGGCTGTTAGAGAGGCAAATCCTCACTTCGCCGCCAAATCCTTGCGCGGGAAAAGTGCCTCCGGCTCGCCGATGACATGCCCGGCGGCGAGTCCGCCCCAAGCCGCTTTCGCGAGGCGGCCCGGCTCCTCGTTCAAGCCCAATTGAGTAAAAATCCTTGTTGCCGTGCCTGGAATGAACGGCCAGAGCAACACGCCGAGCACGCGGCAAGTCTCGGCAAGGCTGTAAAGAATCGCGTCGAGGCGCTCCGCCTGCGCCGGGTCCTTGGCTAACTTGAACGGAGCGGTCTGGTCGATGTATTGGTTTGCGCGGTTGATGAGGCCCCAGATGCTTTGCAACGCGCCCTGCAACTGGTTGGCTTGCAGCTTGGCGATGGCATCGGTCACCGCCTTGGTCGCGTCCTCCGCGAGGTCGTTGGAGGGCTTCGGCAACACGCCGCCGCGATAGCGCTTCAGCATGCTGAGCGATCGGTTCACGAGGTTGCCCAAGCCGTTGGCCAGCTCGGCCTGATACCGCGCGGCAAAGCCCGCGTCGGTCCAGTTTCCGTCCGGGCCAATATCCAGCTCGCGCACGACGTAGTAGCGGAACGCATCCACACCCCACTCATCGATCACCGCGATAGGATCGACAATGTTGCCCGTGCTTTTGCTGATCTTCTGGCCGTCCTTTTGCCACCAGCCGTGGGCCAGCAATTGTTTTGGCAACGGCAGCCCGGCCACTTTCAGCATGATTGGCCAATAGACCGCGTGAAATTTGAGAATGTCTTTTCCAATGACATGGGCATCCGCGGGCCAAACACTGAAGGGCTTTCCCGTTGCACCCGCTTCCGGACAAATTGACCTCAACGCCGGATCTCCCAATGCCGCCGGGACGCTGATGTAATTCACCAGCGCGTCGAACCAGACATACGTGACGAACTCGGGATCGAACGGCACCGGAATTCCCCACGAGAGCCGGGAACTTGGCCGCGTGATGCACAAATCCTCAAGCACGTTGTTCTTGAGAAAGCCCAGCACCTCGTTGCGCCGGTAATCCGGTTGCACGAACTCCGGGTTCTGCTCGATGTAATCGATCAACCACTGCTGGTGCTCGCGGAGGCGGAAATAATAATTGCTCTCGGAGAGCTTGGTCACCTCGCCGTACGCGGGATCAAACGTGCCGTCGGGACGGCGGTCCTTCTCGGTCAGGAACGTTTCCTCCTTCTGCGAATAAAACCCCTCGTAGGTCTCCCGGTAGAAATGACCGGCGGCATGAAACTGGTCTAAAATCGTCCGCACCACCTGCTTGTGCCGCGCTGAGGTGGTGCGGACAAAGTCGTCGTGGGAAAGATTCAGCCTCGCAATGAAGGCCTGCCAGATTCCGGCCAGCTCATCGCAGTACGTCTGCGGGTCTTTGCCTTGCGCCAGCGCGGCCTGTTGCACCTTTTGGCCATGCTCATCCAAACCGGTCAGGAAAAAGACCTCCTCGCCCAGGCTGCGGCGCGCCCGCGCAATGACATCCGAGATCACCTTCTCGTAGGCGTGGCCGAGGTGCGGCTGCCCATTGACATAGTCAATCGCGGTCGTGATGTAGAACCGTTTGCTCATGTGGCCGGAATGTTGTGACAGCGAGGAGGGCTTGGCAATGCCAGGGAAGCCGGCGCGCGATGCCTCACGCCTTGCCTTCGGCGGCCTCGACCGCCTCACGAATCGTTTCCTTGAATCGCTCGATGCCCTCGTCAAACGCGGCGGCAATCGGCAGCACCGGGGTCTTGCGAATCCGGCGCTTGAACTTCTTTAAATTCTCCTCCGCCACCGTCTCGTCCATTTTGTTGGCAACGACCAGCCGCGGCTTGTCCAGCAAGGCCGGATCGTACATCTCCAGTTCGCTCAGCACCTGCCGGTAGTCGTCCCATGGCTCGCGCGCGTCCGTGCCGGCCATGTCGAGCAGGATCACCAGCACTTTGCAGCGTTGGATATGCCGCAGGAACGCATGACCCAAGCCGACGTTCTGGTGCGCGCCCTCGATCAATCCCGGCACGTCGCAAACCGTGAGCCGGTGAAAATCCTTGTACTCCACAATGCCGATCTGCGGATGCAGCGTGGTGAAAGGATACGGCGCAATTTTCGGTCGCGCGTGCGAGATGGCAGTGAGGAGGGTCGATTTCCCGGCATTCGGGTAACCGACCAGTCCCACCTCGGCAATGAGCCGCAACTCCAAGAGAAAATCACCCTCGTCACCCGCCTCGCCCGGCTGGGCAAAGCGCGGCGTCTGACGCGCGGCGGTGGCAAAATTCCGGTTTCCCAAACCTCCGCGCCCGGCCTTGCACAAAACAAAGCGCTGGCCGTGCTCGGTGAGGTCGGCGACCAACTCGCCTTTTTCACTGGTGACAGTTGCTTTCTTCTCCTCCGGCTCGGCGGCGAGGTCAATTTCCACCGCGCGCTCCGCGCCCGCATGGCGAAACACCGGTCGTTGGCCGGTGGCGAGCGAGAAAAGGCCGGGCTTGCCCGGCGGCTGCTCTTCCTCCTCGGCCTCGGCCCCGGCAACCTCATTTTCCTCCTCGTCCAGTTCCTGCGGAGGAAGTGTGCTGGCGAGCTTCCAGACCAGCGTGCCGCACGGCACTTTGATGATCAAATCCTTGCCGGCGCGACCGTCCATGCCCTTGCCGTGGCCTGGATCGCCGTTTTCCGCCAGCAGGCGCGGATTGTAGAACTGCGCAATCAGGTTGTTCAGGTCGTGGTCAGCCTCCAAGATCACATCACCGCCCCGGCCGCCGTTCCCCCCGCTCGGGCCGCCTTTGGGCCGGTATGCCTCGCGATGAAAGGCGATGCAACCCTTTCCCCCATGCCCCGCCCGGGCATGCACTTTAATCTGGTCAACAAACATGATGATCGGCGCGGGCTAGCCGCCCGCTTCGAAGCCCAATGTAGCAGCAAGCCGCCCGGTAAAAAAAGAAAAACGGCGAGGCGTGTCACCTCGCCGTGAAATTATTCCGCGCGCGGGGCTAGTTCTTGGCCGGGGCCGCCTCGGGCAGGACGTTAATACGGTGACTTTTCTGGTCAAACTGCACACGACCGTCGATGGTCGCGTAGAGGGTCCAATCCCGGCCAATACCCACATTTTTGCCGGCCGCGAACTTCGAGCCGCGTTGGCGGACCAGAATGCTGCCAGCGGTGACCACTTGGCCGCCGAATTCCTTGACGCCGAGCCGTTTGCCCGAGCTGTCCCGGCCGTTGCGTACGCTGCCGCCGCCTTTCTTGTGTGCCATAAATTTTAGACGTTGATTGCCTTGATCTTGACGACCGTCAACTCCTGACGGTGCCCGACGGTGCGGTGATAGCCTTTGCGGCGGCGCATTTTGAAGGCGATGAGCTTCGGCCCGCGAATGTGCTCGACCACGTCGGCCTCAATCGTGGCATTGGCCACCGTGGGCGCGCCCACCGAGACCTTGCCGTCGTTGTTCACGAGCAGCACACGGTCAAACGTGTGCGTCTTGCCGGCCTCGACGGCCAGTTGCTCGACTTCCAGAGTGTCACCCGCGCTCACGCGGTATTGTTTGCTGCCGGTTTCCAGGACTGCGTACATAGCGTTCCCCAAAATGGGACGGGGAATAGACCAGAATCCCCACAGGGTGTCAACCCCAGTTTTTTACCTTTTCACACAAACGCAGGCCAGGGAGACCATCGCCATCTTTACATGGCTGAAACCGGGGGGTAAACTTCGGCTCATGGCCTCGGACTTTGACGATACCGATTTCGTGGACCGCGATTTTGTGGCGGGCAAAAAGGCCGTGAGCGACCCGTCCAATTCCCCTGCTGCCGGAACCCGCCCGCCGAGCCAGGAGGAACTTGAGGCCCGGCTGAGCATGACGCAAAACCGGCTGGCGGATCTGAAGCGCGCCCAAGAATTGCTGGAGCAGGAGCGCGCCGCCGTGGAGGAGGCCCGCCGCCGCCGCGCCGAACTAAAACAAGGCCGCGAGGAGATGGCGCGCCACCTCACGCGCGGCCTCGGCATCTTGGAGCAGGCGGAGTTCGCCGCCCGCCGTGACGCCGAGCAGATGGCCAAGACCCTGGCCGATTTTCGCGACGCTTTGGGAAAAGTGCAGGCCATCAACGAGGAGACTTGGACGCAAGAGAGTTGGGAAACGGAACTGACTCGCGCCCTCACCGCGATCGAAAACGCCCGCATGGAATGGAACGGCGCCCGGCTGAAATGGCCCGTGCTGGACGGCGAGGCCGCGCCCGGCAGCGGCGCCAAACCGGTGTCCGGCGGCGCCTCCAACCCGTTCGCCTCCAACTCCGGCGAGCCGCTGTGGAAGACCGGCCTCGCGCTTACCTGGCCCCTGGCGGCGGTGGCTTTGCTGGCACTAGTGGTCGCCGCCATCGCCCTCCTCCGCAAGTAGCGGGCGCTTCCTATCGGGCTGGCCATGGGGATTTTCAAAAAAAAGAGCGATCCTATTTCTGATCGCGCCAAAGCTTTGCAGGCGGAGATCGCGGCGTTGGAATCGCAGATCAAACGGCTCGCGAACGAGCCGCCCAAGCCCTCCCCCCCTCCGCCGTCCAAGGTCGTTCCCATGCCGGGCGCGTTGGGCGCCTCGCCGGAAAAGAGTCCGCCAGCCCAAGCGGCTTCCACTCCTCCCGCCCGCTCCGCCGCGCCAACTCCGGCCCACTCCTCAAGGCGGCCCGAGTCCATTTTCGAGTCGGTCAGCCACCAGCGGGTCACGAGCGATCCCGCGAAAGATCCGCAGAGCCTCTATAACGCGGATTTGGGCGTCCGCAAATACGACCTCGGCGCGGCCTGGCGAAAATTGCTGGCCAATTTTCGCGGACCACCCGCGAACAACCCGAAACTGGTGAATTACCTCGCGGCAGGCAGCATCCAGGGGCTTCGCCCGCTCCGCTACGAAAAGCGGGTGGCGCGCAACCGCTTCCTGTTTCTCTTCTTCGGCCTGTTGTTCCTGCTGATCGGCATCGTCTCCTTCTTTTTCAAACACCGGTGACTGGACAAAAAAGACCGGATGCCTCGCGGTCATCCGGTCTCCAGAAAAGCCTTGTCCCGCCACCTTACTTCTTCATCGGCACGCCCAACTCCTGCAACTTGGCGGCGACATCCGCGCCGTGGGTTCCGGTTTTGACGCCCTTGTCGATGGCGAGAATCTTGCCATCCTTGCCGATGTAAAAAGTCCAACGGTTGGCGATGTTGCGCTGGTCGTTATAGACGCCATACGCCTTGGCCGTCTCCGCCTTGCTATC
>CAZMLP010001031.1:0-7262 GCA_964566745.1 uncultured Verrucomicrobiota bacterium
AAGAATGAGCAGCGATCTCGTGTTCATAAGCAAAGAATTCTAAATTCTAATCACCGGATAAGTGTCCGCCAGCGCCAATCCGGTGACATATTTGACCCTTCAACCTCCCTAATTGTTTCATTTGGAGTTGTCGGCGGGAAATACAATTGGGCCGGTAATTTGGAATCCCCTTCACGGCGCGAAGACATCGCATCCGTAATTCTTCAACTCACGTCAACGAGGCCGGAGAGTTGCGATTCAGCGAATGAAAGGAAAATGGACCTCCCCTGACACAAAAAAGCTCGAAAACCGTGAACCGCCTCCCCGCTACTTTTTGGAATCTTTTACCCCGTACACCAACCGGACCTTCTCGGCGTCGCCTTTGCTGATCTTGTTGTCCGTCCACTGGCCAATCACACCGTCAAACTCGCTTCCCACCGGGTCAATCACCGCGCAGGGGCTGGTTCCGACTCCGTCCTTGCACTCGGATTCGCACTTGGACGCCCAACAAGTCCGGTAATGCATGATGGACCGGTAGTCGTAGCCGGGGGTGTTGACGATCCAATTTGTCTTTGGCACCCAATCGTAATCCGACTCGCGCCCCGGTTTGACATGCTCGTAATGGATCGTGACATACCGGTCCCGGTCCCAGCGCTGGTGCTCGTGAAAGAAACCGAGGGCGTGGCCAAGCTCGTGCGCCGGCATCCAGGGGCCTTCCCGCCACCAGAACGCGGTGATGTTGATGTCCAGCCGGGCGCCTTTGCGAAAGCCATTGAATGTGGTGTTGTTCCCGGCGTCCGTCTTGCCGGTGAAATAGACGTATTCTGTCTCGGTGGTGCGCGGAATGAACTTGAGGTTGGCGCCCGTTTCCATCCAAAGCCGCATGGCCAGCTTCGCGTTCGCCGCCTGGTCCTCGGTCAATTTGGAAAGGTCAAAGGGGACAATGCCGTCCGGCCAGGGCAAGGGCTTTTCAACCTTTGCATCGACATGCGCCGGATCGGAGGACGCGTCCGGGGTTTGAGCCAGGCCGGTGTGGAACACGACAACGATGGCAAAAATCCCGGTCAGAAGGCGGAATTGCAGTGATTTGAAGGCGGGGAATTTCATAAAGAGTGCAATGACTCACCCGAAGCGAAGCCTCCATGCTCTAAACACGATTTTTGCGGTCCTCGGATATCATAACAGTACTGTCCGGGCGACGACCGGACCCCCTCACTCGCGTCCAGCCGACGGAAAGCAAATGACGCGCGACGTCGGCGAAAATACGGAGCTTTCGACGGCTCAGATTGAACCATCCTCCGACGCCGACCGCGAAGGCCCGCCCTGCGTAAAATCGTCAAAATCATTCCAAATCGTTGATGTCCAGCGTGGACAGGGCGACGACCCAGCCCTCCTCCACGGTGATGCCGTTCTGCAAGGCAGCGCAGCTTTTGGACTTTTGCGTTTTGGTGATCTCAATGGTGCCCACGGGCTCCAAATCCTCGGCCACCACTTTCCCCTCCTTGTTCTTCTTTTCGATCTTTTTGTAAACCTTCAACGTGTCGCCCTTGGCAAAACCTTTCTCGCTGCCCAGAGAGATCCAGACTTGTCCCGGCTCGACCACCAACACCTCTCCCTTGACGTGCTTCAACGAATCCTTCTTGGCATTCGCGGCCTCGTCCGCCGCCTTGGCCTTGCTCGCGGCCAGATCCTGACGTCCGGACGTCGCGGGCGGCGTCCACCCCCGAAGATCGCTCACAATGAGGGCGATGGCTTTCATGGTCGCCTTGCCCAGGGCGCTGTCAAGGAACTCGCGGTTGTTGCTGAATCCACCACCGCCGAGGCTGGCAAAGGCAAAACTGCTCCCCTTCTCCACACCCACCGCGCGACCGGACTTGGCGATGGTGCGGGTGGTGTTGTCGATCACGCGCCAGTCGATTTGCACCTCGCTCTCGGTGTTCTTCACTCCGAAGCCGCCGGGAATAATTCCGACTTTGGGAATGAAACCGCCACCACCGCCGAAGCTGGATTCCTTGGCCCCAAACCGGGTGATCGTGGTTTTGAAGGTATAGTCCGCGCCTTTCCACGCGCCCTTCTCCACCTTCTCGCCGGCAGCCACCTCGCCATTCTCGCCCAACGCGCGCTCCGCCCGCAGGTCGTTCAGTGCGATGGACTCCAGCACGGTGAGGTTGGGTAATTTCGTTAATTCCGTGGTCATCATGGTGGCCAGCCCGCTGCCGATGGCCGGTTGCCACTGGGCAATTTGCGACTCGGAGGGCGCGACGCTCATGGTTGGCTTGGCCGTGGAGGGAACGGTGACTGGAGCGGGAGCCGGCACCGGGTCCGCCGCGGACAACCGCAAGGCGGAAAGCACAAGCGCCAAGGTGGCCAGCTTGCCAAATGATGGTGAGATGAAAGGAAGTGACATAGCAATGTGTCGTTATTGAAATTGTTCCGGCCCACGGTGGCCAACGGTCTCTCGCCTTCCCTCAGGAAAGCGGTTTTGCTCCATCCGCGCAGCGGCAACCAAAGCCAAAAATCGCCCTAATTTCAATCAAACTTTTCGGTCCGGCGGTGGGAGCCATCCAAGGGACTTTCTTTGATTTCTTCAGTGTTCATTGGCCCGCAAGCCGGCTTTTAGGCGTTTTTTGGTCACCGTTGGGCTGCTTTTAAAAGGCTTGAATGGGCTTCATTCGCCCAGGGGTGCGCCCCCTATCCTCCGTTCCGGTCGCAGGCCCGGCAGTCGTAGCCTCGTTTGACGGGAGGCGCCGGCTCGGCGAAAATGCGGGACCTTTCGAGCAACGGATTTGAACTGTGGGCATTAAAGACAAACTTTTGGCCATGACGCTTGCGGCCGGATTTAACCTCAAATACGGAGGTATTGGAAATATGACTCGATTGCAGATTGACCGGGATTCAAAAAGCATTTTCGTGGAATTGGATTTGAAAGGGGAAACCGCGCCGTTGACAATCGCCCTCGAAAATTACCGCCTCCAGACCGAGCCGGAGGGCGTTTTCCTGGAGATTGCCGACGTGAAAACGTCCCGCGAGTGGCTAACCCAATTGTGCGAGGACTATGCCAAAGGACGGCGCTTGAATTTGACCAAAATGGGCGTGCCAAGAGTGGTGCTCGGGCTCTTGTGATCCGACCCCGCCACCCTCAGGTACGCGGAGCGTCCTCCTCCTCGTCCAGCACTCGGAACGAAGCCGCTCCCAAGGCCGCGTAATCGTCGTTGGTCAGATCATCCGACATGGGAACCCGCTCCACGATGGCCAAGCGAAGCTCGCGCTGCTCCGCCTCCGAGAGTTGCTCGAACTTGCCAAGGATTTGGGCGACCGCTTGCGTCATAGTCCGAAGATACCGGTCCATCTCGGTGAATCAATGGAGATTGTCAAGAGCTAGGTAAGGATGTCTATTAGAACCATGAGCGAGAATGTGGTTGTCCACAAACAGCAGATGTCCGATTTTCGGAGAAACGCGTATGTTATTGGTTGTAGCGAAATCTGTTCGACCACCTGAAGGACTTTCCTACGGTCAGTCCCAGCCCAGCGATCACCTTTCTCGACCTGGGAAGCAAACGATATGGGCCGGACTCTCCGGTTGAAGATATTTCCCGCCTTTCCCCATGCAACGCTCAATCATCATTACGGACCTGACGCGATTCAAACCTGGTAAGCCGGAAGTTTGTACAGCCGGAATTGACCAGGCAACGGGCGAGTGCATCCGGCCGATGCCGTACCTTCGGTTCACGGAATGCACGCGGCTGGGCATATTGCCGGGTGGCATCCTCACCGGGGATTTCAACTCTGCCATGGGGCGACGCGCACCCCACACTGAAGATTGCAACTACCAAAATCTTACATTCGATGGTCCATGCACCGGAGAAGAGTTCCGAAACGTTCTGGTAGCGAGTTGCTTTCCAAGTGTAGAGGCGGGGTTTGAGGTGTCATTGCCTGTTGGAGAGAAGGTTATTCCTCCAAACTGCAACGTCCAACGCTCGCTCATCACGTTGCAGATTGCGCCGCGCGACGTCGAAATTGTGGAGGATAACTTCAAGCCGGGAAGTATCAAATTGCACTTTACTGACTCGTCAGGACGTTGCCACCGATTTTTGCCGATTACCGATCTCGGCTTCTACGATTACGCCCAGCGCCACCGTGACAGCAGCGCATTGGCAGAGTTAAACATCCAGATCGCGCGTCAGGATGAGGTGTTCTTGCGGATCGGCTTGAGCCGAAGCTACCGGAGCCCGCAGGGCAAGGAGGGATTTTGGATGCAAGCCAACGGAATTTACACGTTTCCGACCGTCCTTCGATACATTCGCTCATATCCTCCACAAGAGAGTGACAAATCATGAGCCCGGCTCGCAATCCCTCTTTCACCATCGGACACTCGACACATACTGCCGAAGCATTCATCAGCTTGCTGCGGAAGCACGGAGTCGAGGCTGTCGCGGATGTGCGCTCCACCCCTTTCAGCCGCTTCAGTCCGCAATACAACCAAGAGAACCTGAAGCGTTTTCTCAAAAAAAGCGGCATCCGCTACGTATTTCTCGGGAAGGAGTTGGGCGGGCGAACAGAAGACCAGTCCTGCTACGAGGAGGGCCGAGTACAATATGCGCGACTCGCTCAGACACCGCTTTTCCAGTCCGGCTTAGACAGGGTACAGCAAGGAGCGCAACGTTACCGCATCGCCTTAATGTGCGCCGAAAAAGAGCCACTGGAGTGCCACCGGACACTTCTAGTCGCCCGGGCGCTGGTGAAGCGTGGTCAAGCTGTGATGCACATCCACGCGGACGGCCACCTCGAAACTCACGATGTCGCAATGGAACGTCTGCTAGAAATGGTTGGAGTCCCCAAAAAAGACATGTTTCGTTCGGAGGAGGAGCTCCTTGCGGAGGCGCTGGCGCGGCAAGAACAACAAGTGGCCTATGTGGACGAATCGCAAACTGTGAAAACCATACGAAACGACTTGCCATGAAAGTATTCACCATCGGCTTCACAAAAAAATCTGCTCGGAAGTTTTTTGAGACGCTGCGGTGTTCCGGGGCCAGGCGTGTCGTGGATGTCCGGCTTAACAATATTTCACAACTCGCGGGCTTCGCCAAAAGAGATGATCTTGAGTTCTTTCTGAAAGAAGTGTGCGGAATGGAATACGTTCATTTGCCAGACCTCGCACCAACGCAGGCGATGCTCGATGAATATAAGAAGCTCAAGGGGGATTGGCCGACGTACGAAAAGCGGTTTCTTGACTTAATGGAGAAGCGGCGCATCGAGGACCAAACTCCAAGAGAGCTTTTGGCCGATGGTTGCCTGCTCTGCAGCGAAGATAAGCCACACCACTGTCATAGGCGCCTAGTGACGGAATACCTCAAGCGGCATTGGGGAGACATCGAGGTTGCCCATTTAGGATGACCGAGCATTGCAGACAAGACACAGGCGAGGATGGATCGATCTTCAAACGCACTGCGAGAATCGAACGGTTTCGACGCGACTTGAAGAAGGCTGGGGTGGTTTGCCAGGATGAGCAAGGCCGCTACGCCGACTTCCATTCCCTTCGCAAGACGTTCTGCACCAATCTGGCCCGTGGTGGCGTTCCCAGCCGGGCGGCTATGACACTTATGCGCCACAGTGACCGCAGATTGACCGACGTGGTTTACACGGACGAGAACCTGCTTAGCACTTGGTCCGCGATTGATTCGTTGCCGAGTTACACGGAGTCGCCCTCACAACTGCTCCCACAAAGAGCCTCACAAAAATTAGTCGCGGCGGGTCATGGGGTGGCATTGGCTGTCACAACCGGCGGCGGGGAGGACGTGGGCGAAACCATTGCAAACATTGGGGATTGTCGCGTTCTGACACCCGGTGTCACAACCGGGCACAGCGGGGAAAATGGCGGGAGTGGCGGGGCTCGAACCCGTAACCTCTGCCGTGACAGGGCAGCGCTCTAACCAATTGAGCTACACCCCCGCGTGCGGGGAGGCACAGTAGTAAGGAATGCCCTGCCCCCCGTCAACGGATTATTCGGGATTTTTTGCAGGCCAAAAACCGGCAAAAACAGGACCCGGAGCCAGTCCATAAACCGCCTTCAGCGGCGGTCCAGCGGCGCGGCGCTTGCCTTGCCGGGCGCAAGCTGCTAGGGATTTGGCGGTTGGCACATCCGCAAACTTTAAACCTGTCATGAAATTTTTCCTCCCGATTCTCGTCGCCCTGCTGTCGTCCGGCCTGCTGCTCTCGGTGGTCGCCCAGGACGCCGCCCA
This sequence comes from uncultured Verrucomicrobiota bacterium, assembly GCA_964566745.1. Lineage (GTDB taxonomy): Bacteria > Verrucomicrobiota > Verrucomicrobiia > Limisphaerales > CAZMLP01 > CAZMLP01. The sequence continues at coordinate 6,219 of CAZMLP010001031.1, forward strand.
ACCCAAAAAGGCCAAGGCCGGAAAGAAGGCCGGCAAGACCAAGGCGGGCAAGCTGCACCATGTCGTCTCGTTCAAGTTCAAGTCGAGCGCGACGGCCGACCAGATCAAGCAGGTGGTGGAGGCGTTCGAGGCGCTGAAGACCAAGATTCCGCAAATCGCCTCGCTCAAGTGGGGCACGAACGTCAGCCCGGAGAAGCATGACAAGGGCTTCACGCACATGTGGGTGCTCACGTTCAACAGCCAGCAGGCGCGGGACGAGTATTTGGTGCATCCGGCGCACAAGGAATTCGGCCAGATGCTCGGGCCGATTCTCGACGACGTCTTTGTGATCGACTTCTGGGCGCAGAATTGACCGGCCATGCCCGCCAAAACTGTCGCCGTGATCGGCGCCTCGAGTGACCGCGCGAAGTTCGGAAATCGGGCCGTGAGGGCGTTCGCCAGCAAGGGGTTCCGGGTTTTCCCGGTGAATCCCAAGGAGTCCACGATTGAGGGTTTGATCGCTTACCCAAGTATACGGGATGTGCCGGAGCGTCCCCAAATGGTCAGTGTTTATTTGCCGCCGCCCGTGCTTGAAAAGGTGCTGCCGGACATCGCGGCGCGCGGTTGTGACGAGCTTTGGTTGAATCCGGGCACGGAATCCGATGCCGTGCTGGCCCTCGCGGAAAAACTGGGGCTGAATGTGATCCAGGCGTGCAGCATCGTGGGCGTGGGAGTGTCACCGGACAGTCTGTAAAAGAAACCCATTTGCCAAGCCGGCATCCCTGTTGAATGTTAAGGGATGAAACCCGGCGGTGATTTGAACGGCGAGGAGTTTCCTTTTGCTTCCGCGAATCCCAGGATAATCAGAATCGTAACAGGTTACGATACTCGCGAGGCCGCGTTGAACGCCGCCAATGTGGCGCAAGCCGTGCGCCGCACGCTCCCCGCCGAGTACGAGTTGCTCTGCCGGTTTTGGCGGTTTGACGTGTTGCAGATTCCTTCGGCGGCAAACATGGCCATCGCGGAAGCGAATGCGGCGGATGTCATTATTTGCTCCACGCTGGA
>CAZMLP010001032.1:0-1646 GCA_964566745.1 uncultured Verrucomicrobiota bacterium
CGTCGCCGTCGCGATCCTCGATCAACTTGATCCGCTCGGATTCCAGTTCGTAGGTCGAGATTTCCTCGCCCAAGTGGCGCTTCATCTCGGCGAGGCGGTCCTCCACCGTGCGGCAGGCGAGGTCCTCGTCCAGCCAGGGCATGATGCCGCGAATGTCCAGCACGCCTTTGTGAAGGCGGAAAGTTTCGACAACATAGAAGCGGCCCTTGTTGTCGATGGTGAAGGCCACCGGATTGGCGAGGTGGGGCTCGGCGGCGAAAAGATCGATCTTGAAACCCGGCTGCGGCTCGAAATGCTTGATGGCCAGGTCCCCCTCGTCCGACGCGGCCGCGACTTGCGGCTTGGCGGGTTTGGGTTCCGCGGCAATTCCCGCTCCGGTTCCAAAAGTCAACGACCACAAAGACAGCCCTGTTCCCAAGGCTGAAACAAGATTCAATTTCAGCATGTCGCGCGAAAGTTTACCGGCGGAAAACCGGGAATCAAGGGGACAAGTTGGCTTGCGGGTTTTTTGACCGCTTTCAGCTGACCGGCAAGATGATCCAATCCGCTCTGGACATCGGTGAACTGACGCCGGAGACTCCGCGCGCATGGCGCGGGTTGTTCTGGCCAACGTTGAAAAGCATTTTTCCGGCCCGAAAGGGACGCGGGTCTCCGCGGTCAAGTCCATCAACTTGACCGTGGAAGACCACGAGTTTGTCGTGCTCGTCGGCCCGTCCGGTTGTGGCAAATCCACGACCCTCCGCTTGATCGCCGGGTTGGAAGAAATCGACGGCGGCGCCATCTCCATTGACGACCGCGTCGTAAACGATGTCGAGCCAAAGGACCGCGACATTGCGATGGTCTTCCAGAATTACGCGCTGTACCCGCACATGACCGTGTACGAGAACATGGCGTTCGGCTTGAAATTGCGAAAAGTGCCTGGAGCCGAGATCGAGCGACGGGTCTCCGCCGCCGCCGAGACGCTGGGTCTCTCGCAATGTCTCGACCGGCTGCCCAAGGCGCTATCGGGCGGCCAGCGGCAGCGCGTCGCGGTGGGCCGTGCCATCGTCCGCCAGCCGAAGGTGTTTCTCTTTGACGAGCCGCTTTCCAACCTCGATGCCCAAATGCGCGTGCAGATGCGCATGGAGATTTCGCGCCTCCATCAACGACTTGCCGCCACGATGATCTATGTCACCCACGACCAAGTGGAGGCAATGACAATGGGCGACCGTATCGTGGTGATGAACCAGGGCGAGATACAACAGGTCGCTGATCCGCAAACGCTCTATAATTTCCCGGCGAACCGGTTCGTGGCCGGCTTCATCGGCACGCCGCCAATGAATTTCTTCGCGGGAGAAATCACCGGCCAAAATGGCGCGTTGCAATTCCGGGAAAAGGGCGGGACTACACCGTTTGTCATCGCGTTGGCGGCCAATGGCCCGCTACCGCAAAAATTGGAATTCGGTTCCGCGGTTGTGCTGGGAGTCCGGCCCGAGCATATTGCAGACGGGACGGGGGATGACGTGGGCACAACCCTCGAGGCGCGAGTGGAATTTATCGAGCCAACGGGGGCGGAGACCTATTTGCATCTGGCGACGAGCGCGCATCATTTTATCGCGCGAGTGGCTCCCGGCTTCGCGCCCGTCATCGGTTCCGCCGTTCGCGTT
>CAZMLP010001033.1:0-1526 GCA_964566745.1 uncultured Verrucomicrobiota bacterium
GAGGTGACTGCTGCGGGGACTGCTGCGCAGGAGCCATCTGGGCCTGCACGCCGCTGAAGGCCATCAGCATGGCCGGAAGGATGAAAGGGGTGGCCAGTTTCATGTCGTCTCCTCCTCGTGGGGATGGGAGCGCGACGGCAAGCGTGTCAGTCAGGGGGATCGCCTCGACCGAGGCGCGGGGCCGGCGATGAAGCGGCCAGGGCCGTCGCGGAGGGAGCGCCGCCTATGCGACGCTTCCCCATCCTCATGAGCCGGGATGCCTCTGTCAAACCGCGCGCCGGCAACCATTCAGCAAGATGAGCATCCCGTGTCCAACAGATCCCCGATCCCGACCCGCGACAGCCGGTGTCACGGGTCTGGCCGGAACCGCCACCCTGTCTTGTAGCCTGTTCACAACGAAAGCGGCCGCCCATGAGCGGCCGTTTGATCGTCTCGCCTGACTGGCTTGACCGTGTGTTGCTCGGCCACGAGACCCCGCCTCGCTTCAGCGCGGAATTCCCGGCCAAGCTCGTCACGACCCGCATGACGTGGGCCGATCTCGTGCTGCATCCGTTCACGGCGGATCGCGTGGAGGATATCAAGCGCTGGCAGCAATATCACCCGATGATCGAGGCGGACGCCAACCTGTCGCGGCGCATCCAGAACGGCTATCGCGTGCTGTTCTACGGGCCGCCAGGCACGGGCAAGACGATGACCGCCACGCTGATTGGCAAGGAGTTCAACAAGGATGTCTATCGCGTGGACCTCTCGCAGATCGTCTCAAAATACATCGGCGAAACGGAGAAGAACCTCGGCCGGATTTTCGACCGCGCGCAGAACAAGGACTGGATTCTGTTCTTCGACGAGGCGGATGCCTTGTTCGGCAAGCGAACCAATGTCCAAAGCTCGCACGACAAATTCGCCAATCAGGAAGTCTCCTTCCTGTTGCAACGCGTGGAGGACTTTGGCGGCCTGATGATTCTCGCGTCCAACTTCAAGACCAACATCGACGACGCGTTCCTGCGGCGCTTCCACGCGGTGATTCATTTCCCGATGCCGACGGCGCGCGAGCGGCAAAAGCTCTGGCAACAATCCATGCCGGCGAGCGTGGCGGCCGCCAGCGATGTGAACTTGCGCGAATTGGCGGAGGCCCACGAAATCAGCGGCGCGGCCATCCTTAACATCATCCAGCACGCGACTTTGCGCGCCTTGAGCCGCCCCGAGCCGCGGATCATGCAGGAGGATTTGATTGCCGAGACGTTGCGCGAGTTGAAGAAAGAAGAGCGGTCATTGTAGCACGAAAAAGGTAGGGACGGCGCGCCGCGCCGTCCATTCAGTGGTTGCCCCAATACAACTACGGACATCACAGCGCGATGTCCCTGCCTAAAGAGGCCGCAGCGCCATTGAGCCGCTCGCGGCAGGAAGAGGGGAAAGGTTACCTGCGCCGCAGAACGAGCGAATCCTTGTCGAACCACGCCTCGCCCTTCGCGCCGCGAAACTCGCATTGCAACTCGGTGACCGCGGCCGTGCCATAAACCGTGAAGTCC
>CAZMLP010001034.1:0-4346 GCA_964566745.1 uncultured Verrucomicrobiota bacterium
TGGAACGAAAGGTGTCTTCCGCGACGTTCAACATCACCGGCGATTTGCCTTCCCAAATCAAGCTGGCCGACGCGAGGGGACGATCCGCCTTGCCCTCCAATTTGACTTTGCTTCCCTCCACGGCAGTCAAGGCGCCGTTGGCAATTTTTTCGGAGGCGGCCGGATACTGCAAATATTCCGGATACTCAATGTTTGCCGCCAGTTCCCGCAACGAGGGGCGATACGTCGGCAAAATCTCCACGTCCCGCTCGACGTCACCCACTTTCACGCGCAATTTCCCCCGCTCCATCTGGCCGGGAACCTGGAAGCGCACCTCGTTATTCCGGGCTTCAACAGGCAACCGGAGTTGCCGCTCGAATCGCGCCCAACCGGCGGTCGGATGCCAAAACGAGCGGTAATTCACTTTCCCGATGACCTCAAACGGCTCGCCCCGCGGCACCACTTGACGCGCCGCGAGTCCCTCGATCTCCACGAGTGTGTGGCGCGCGATCACGGCCGCCGGAGCCAGCCAACGTCGCATGGCGTTCAGAGCCGCTGAAGGCAACAGCACCAGCAAAAGGATGATGACCGCCAACAATCCACCGCCAATGGTTGCAAATAAACGGGCCGGTCGCGTGCTCACCGCCACGCGGAAATCATACGGCTCCGCTTGCCGCGCCACTTGCTGGATCGCCGCCTCGTAGAGCGCGGCCGAAAAATTCGCCGGACGCCTCTGTTCGTCCGCCAGTTCCACCATGCCGAGGAGGGTATCGCCCAATCGCCGGTGATGACGCTGCACCAGCACCGCCATCTCCTCGGGCGTTCGCTTGCGCACCACCCAGCGGCTGAGCCACCAGCTAAGCGGCGTCAACACCGAGAAAAAGCCCGCGAGAGTCAACAAGACCCTCAACCAGACTGGCGTGTCCCACAATCGATCGGAGACGAACAGAATCAGGTAGGAGACGGCCACGCCAATCACCGCATAGCTCACCGCGCGGGTGGTCTCCAGCCACCACATGCGCCGCGCCAGCTCGGCGAACTTCCGCCGCAATTCCGGCGGCAGATGCGCCAGCGCGTTTTGGGATTCGGCAGAAGTCATGTTCCGGGCAACTGGCAGCCCGTTAGAAAACTATGAATACCGCCGCTGAGAGGGACTCTGGCTTTGGGCGCGAAGCGACGACGAAGCATATCCTCAAGGATCTGTGCCGGAGGAGCGACAAAGCCTAAAGGCAAAGGAACCTCAGCCCAAAGGGTTTCGCCGAAAACCGCGCGGCGACTTCGTTGTGCCTCGATCACGTATCCTTTTTGGATATGCTCTCTCGTCACGTCTCGTCGGCGCGCGGTTTTTGGCGGAACGGCGGTGTTCATAATTTTTTAACAGGCTGCTAGACTAGTCCGGCCAGTTTGCGCCCGACCCAATAAAAGCCAAGCAGTAACAAAATCAACCCGCCCCAGCGCGGATCGCTCCAAATCCGAATCCGGCGCTCGAGCGGCCTCGGCTCGGGCAGAACCGAGATTTGCTGCACCAGCTTGTCCAGCGCCTCGTATGAGACGTTGCCGCCACGCGTCATCACCGAAATCTCCCGCAAAATCTCGGCGTTCACCGGTTGTCCCACCTTTTCGCGCACGGGTTGCACCACGGTCAGGTCCGTTTCCAACTGCCGCCCGTGACGCTCGGCCGCCACCGCGATTTTATACGCGCCGCCTTCCTGCGCGAGAAAGCTGCTCTTGAACACCCCCCAGCCGCCTTCCATGGCCTGAAATTCCAGGCGCTCGGTGCGACCGGACGGCGCGGTGATCTTGCCGGTCACCGGCCCCTCCTCGATGGGAAACCCGCTCGCGTCAAACACCGTGCATTGCAGAAACACCGTGTCCCCTGCCGAAGGCGCCTCCGGCGAGTAGCTTAACCGGACGCCCTGCTTCTCGGACAGATGCCGTTGGTGCGCCATCCACCGGACCACCTGGCTCCAAAACCGGTAATGAAATTTATCCTCCACGCCGCGCCGCCAGCGCCACGCGCTGTCCGTGCCCATAAACAGCACCTTGCCGGCGCCCGCCGACCTGGACACCAGCAACGGCATGCGGCCCCACTCATTGCGTTGCGAGGAGTGCACGGCCAGCACCTCCGAGCCGGGACGACTTTTCTCCACCGCGGCCGACCAAAAAAATCCCGGCAATTGTTTCCAAATCTCGTCGTTGCGGCTCTCGTCCGCGTCAAAGCGCGTCAAGAGATGCCGTTTCCCAAGGGTGGAAAGGATCAGGGTCGATTCGTTCACCAGGCCAAGGCCGTCCGCCTTTGCCTCGTCCAGCACCACTGGATAAAGATCTTTCAGCGGTCCGGTTAACAGCGAGACCTCCCGGCCCCGCCGCCCCGGCAAGAAGACCAGCCCGCTCGATTGCTGCTCCACCAAGCCTTTGATCAGTTCGCAATCCTTCTCGGTCAACTCGCCCTCGCCAACGCCAACGTCACCGAGAAAAATCACATCGTACCGCGAGATCAGTTCCTTCGTGCCCGGAAACCCGCTCAGATAATATTTCCCCCCGCCGGCCTCCATGCCGGGATGGAAAAGGATGCAATTCATTTCCACACCTGGATCGCGCGCCAGCGCGTTGCGCAGGTAGCGGTATTCCCAGCGCGGCAGCGAGTCCACCACCAGCACCTTCAACGTTTCCACCCGCACTCCCACGCGGAACGATTTCTCGTTGTTTTCCGCCAGCCCCTCGTCCGGTTGCACCGGCACGCGCAGCTTCAAGCTGGCATCACCCACCTTGCGCGGCGACCAGAGCACGGCGTCCTGCCAGTCGCTCATCGCGGGAATGGTGATTTCCTTCTGCGTGTCCTGCCGCCCCTCGTCTTCCAGCGTGACCGTGGTTTTGATTTCTCGTGGCAGGTGGTTGACCAGGCGAAAAGGGATCGAGATCTGCTCGCCGAAAAGGCCGTAAGAGGGTGGCGAAACGCTTTCGAGAATCAAGTCTGGCACCGGAGTCTCGCGCCCGACCGTCGCGGCGAATATCGGCACGTTCTGCTCGCGAAACCGCATCGCCGCGCCAACCGGGGATTTTCCCTCATTCCAGTCACCATCCGTCAACAGCAACACCGCCTTCAGGTTCTTCTGGCGCTGAAACACGTTGTCCAAAGCACGGTTCAAGTCAGTCCCGGCAGAAGCGGCGGTCAGGGCGTTGGTCGTTGCTGTCACCGCGGCGAAATCCTCGACCGAGACCTTGGCCGTTTTTTCCAGCGGCTTCCAAAATTCCGCCTTGCGCTCGCGCTCCAGCCACTCAGCGCGGCTAATTAGATTGGTGCCCGCCGCGACATCTCGCGTTTTCATGCTGCCCGAGGCGTCCGTTAAGATCACCACCTCGGGCGTCTCGACTCTTTGAATCAAGCGGACCACCTCGGGTCGAAGCAACGTAAACGCAAGCAGCGTGACGAGGGTAAAGCGCAACCCCTCCAACGTGGCGATCATCGGTCGCCGCCCTGAGCGTCGCCAATTTTGAAAACTCAGCCACCCGGCGGTCAACCAGAGCAGGCCGCCAAGAAATAGAATTCCCGCCGAGGCGCCAAAGGACCAGTGCGTCATGACACCAACTCCGGGGTGCGGGTTTCCTTGGCGCCGTTGGTCGGGGCTTTTGCGCTGGCAGGAGTCTCAACCGCTTTCGACGGCAGGATCAAAAATCCCTCGGCAACCAGCAAGATCAGCATGCCAAACAAAAAGATTCGCCAAACCTCGCCTTCCAGACCATTCGTCTGGCCTTGGCGTTCTTGAAAAGTTTGAAGGGGTAAAGTTCCAAACAAATGTCGCGCGGCGCTCTCCTCGATCACCTCTGGCTCGTCCTCGACGACAGGCCGGTTCACCGCCAGCAACCGCTCGCCGGAGCGGTACACCCCCGCGCGCGTAAGAATGTCCTTCGGCTCGGAAGAGTCCACCGGCGTCCATTTGCGACCGCGATCCGCCGCGCTCAACTCGCCGCACGCGATGGTTGCGGCGGATTGCAATCGCCGGCTGCCGGCCTGCGCCATGCGTTGGAGCATTGGCACCAAGACCGGCCCCTCCGCCAGGCTCGACCAGTCCCGTTTGGGCAAAGAAGCGCAAAAGACCGCCTCGCCGCGCCCGATGTTTCGCCGTGCCAAGAACGGCACGCCATCATCAAACGCCGCTAACGAGTTCTTCTGGCCGGTAATGACTTGCCGTCGCAAGAACACGGTCTGTGGCAAGGGCAAGCTGATGCCCTCGTCGGTTCGGGCCAGCGGGCCGTCCTCCTCCTCCCACCGGACGATCTTGTATCCGCGCTCGCCTTCCGCCGCTTGCACATCGCCCCAGCCAACGCCATCAAACCGGCCCGCGTCCGGCTGGCCCGGCGGAAGA
>CAZMLP010001035.1:0-7444 GCA_964566745.1 uncultured Verrucomicrobiota bacterium
TCCAATTGCTTGCGCGCGGCTTCCTTGTCCGTGCCGGCCAGCTCAATCTCGAGGTATTTGCCCACATGCACCCCTTGGATGCCGGCGTAGCCAAGGTGTTCGAGGGCGTTTTGGACCGCCTTGCCTTGCGGGTCGAGGACCGCTTTCTTCGGAGTGATCGTGATCTTTGCTTTCATGGGTTGGCGGGCAACGCCCGCGACAGCGACGGGCGGAATGTTGGAAAAGCCGGGGCGGCGACGCTAGCCTTTTTTCGAGAACCGGGGCGGATGGGAGCCTCGGAGACGACGAGAGGCCGGGCAGCGGCTTGGAAACGGGTCGAAAAATGGCCGCGCGGAACACCTTGAAATGCCTTGAATCCACTTGTTTTCGGGCATTCCGGCAGGTTGATTTTGAACTGCATCATTCACGCAAACCTCCGGGCCATATTGACGCGGTCGCCCGCCGGAGAATGGTTCCTGACGAGCGCGAGCCTCGCAAGTTGGCAGGCCGAAAGTCGCTTGAGCCTTGATTTGCTTTGACGGCGCTCCTGCGAAGCCGCGATCCGATTCATGGGCAAGGCTTGATTTACCTGGATTCAGATTCATCTGATGTCGTCTGGATTTTTCCGAACATGTTGCGCGCCAAAGATAAAGATGGGGACATGTCCCGGCGTCCGCAGACACACCTCGCGATGATTGCATGGGGCGCGGGCATCACCATTGCAAAGCCTCTCCGTCCGATGATTGCCGGACACCCCCCCCGGCATGTCCGCACCTCGGCGGCGACTGTTGGCTGCATTCTCGCGTAATTGGCATGGCTTTCCTTGACCAACCGGAGGCTTGATTCGCCTTGAATCGCGTTTTGATCGGTTTCTGCTGATTTGGTGTAATCTATTGCCCATCAGTAACAAACACGGGGCCAGCCGTCGCGCGCTTCGAAAACTGGAAACGCTTGATTTTGGTTCTCCACACGCTCTTTTGCCATCCCGTTCCTCCCGGCCCGACCTTGTTGTCTTGAAGATCTTTGCCAAGATGTTCGAGGCATCTGGCGCGATTGGCCGGGCTTTGCGGAGCGCGGGCGGACCGCCCGCCGCATTTGACGCTTGGCAAATGTTCCATTGCGGGCCTAATTCAAGCCTTGCCAAGTATTCTCCGCAGGGATTCTGTCTGATTCTCAAAGCCGTCCGGCGAGGTGCAAGCCGGGGCGGGCGGGGGTGCCCGCGCTTCCCAGACGGGATCCTGGCCTGAAACGCCACGGCCAATCCGCGCTCCTTTCGGAAATTGCTTTCGGAATCGATATCAAAGCACCTTGAATCACCCGATCCACCAGAACCCGCCGCAAGCATTTTCCCGGCTTTGGAGTTGTGAGCCATTCTTCTTTCGGGCATCGGAATTCCGGCCGGGAATTTTCCTGAGGTCAGTTTTCCCCGGCTCTTTTTCATCACCACTCACAATGTAGCCGGTTCTTTCGACCGGTGCAATTCTTCCATCACTTTCTTTCACCGTGGCTTCCGGTTTCTCTGGTGTGAAGGGCGGCCTGGCTTTTGCTCTTGCCACCCGCCAGCGCCGCCCGGCAACCTTGCCCGCGTTGCCGACCCTGATGAGTAACAAGCCCATGCTTTTGATCGTGGACGACGAAAAGCCGACGCGTGATGGACTGCGCGCCGCGCTGGAGGATCGTTACGATGTGTATGTGGCCGAGGACGCGGCGGCGGCAATGGGCCTCCTGGAGCGCGAGAATTTTGCGGTTCTCCTCACGGATCTTCGTCTGCCGAACGAGGATGGCCTGAAGCTCATTGCGCGGGCCAAGTCGCTTTCCCACCCCCCCATCTGCATCCTGATGACGGCCTACGGCTCCGAGGATGTGGCGGTGGAAGCGATGAAACGCGGCGCGGATGATTATATTGCCAAGGGCCGGATGCAGATCGAGGAGCTCGAGATGCGCATCGGCCGCGCGCTGAAGGCGCAGACGCTGGAAACGGAGAACCAGTCGCTCCGGCAGCAGCTCGACAAGAAATTTGGCGTCAAAAACATTATCGGGGAGTCGCCGGTAATGCGGGAGATTCTCGAAATCGTCCAGCAAGTGGCCCCCACCCGGGCCACGGCCTTGATTTTGGGGGAAAGCGGCACCGGCAAGGAATTGATTGCCAATGCCATCCACCAACTCAGCCCGCGCGCGAAGCAGCCGTTTGTGGCCGTCCATTGCGCGGGATTGCCACGCGAGTTGATCGAGAGCGAGCTGTTCGGCCATGAGAAAGGCGCCTTTACCGGCGCGCACGAGCGGCGGATCGGCCGGGTGGAACTGGCCCAGGGCGGAACCTTGTTCCTTGACGAGATCGGCGAGATTGACGCCGCGATGCAAGTAAAGCTGCTTCGTTTCCTGGGCGAGCGGACTTTCGAGCGGCTGGGATCGAACAAAACCCTCATGGCGGATGTCCGATTGGTGGCCGCGACGAACAAGAACCTTGCCACCATGGTGCGCGAGGGGACGTTTCGCGAGGATCTGTTTTTCCGGTTGAAGGTGGTGGAGATACGGATGCCGGCCCTGCGGGAGCGGGCGGGGGACGTGCCGTTGCTGGCGCGGGCTTTTTTGCAGGAGTTTTCGGCGGAAAACAACAAGCCGGTGCGCGATTTCACCTGGGAGGCGCTTCAGGCGTTATTGTCCTATCGCTGGCCGGGGAACGTGCGAGAATTGCGCACGGCCATCGAGCACGCGGTGGTGCTGAGCCGCGGGGATTCCATCGCGTTGCGAGACTTGCCGGCGAACATCCAGCACGGGGCGGACGCGCTGGCCGCGCCGCCGTCCTCCGCGCCTGTGACCGAGCCGGGCGGGTTGGCGGGAGGAACCGTGCGCGAGGCGGAGCGGGACTTGATTGTGCGCGCGTTGCGCGAGGCGGATGGCAACCGGACTCTGGCGGCCACACGTCTGGGAATTAGCCGACGGACGTTGCACCGCAAAATCCGGACGTACAAGCTGGAAGGAATATAAAGCATGGTCGGGCTGCAGGAACTGATTCACAAACTGGAGGTTGGCGAGGGCACTCGCTATATCAAGATAGGCGCGGCATTCCTGGTGTTGATGGCGATGACCGTCGTCTATCATTTGCGCGAGACCCGCAATTTCGCGACCCAGGAGGCGATGGACAGCGCCCAGCTGGCGCGCAACATCGCCACCGGGCACGGCTACACCACCGGTTTCGTCCGGCCGCTGAGCATGTACCTGCTGAACGAGCGCAACCAGGTCACCCATGAACGCGCCAAGGACGGGTCGATGTTGCGCGCGCCGCATCCGGACATTGCCAACGCGCCCCTCTATCCGCTCTTTCTCGCCGGGGCAATGAAGGTCCTGCCGTTCAAATACAGCATGAACATGTCCAACACGGACTTCATGCGTTACCAGCCGGAGATCTTGATCGATTTTGTCAACCAGGGCTTGTTCTTTCTTGCCGCGATCATGCTTTACCGGCTGGCGCGGCGGATGTTTGACGGCCAGGTGGCGCTGCTTAGCGTGATCGTTTTCCTGGGCGCGGACATGCTATGGCAATTTGCGGTCTCCGGCCTCTCGACCATGCTGGTGGTGGTCCTGCTGCTGGGCCTTGCCTGGGTGCTGGTGGTGGTGGACCAAGCCAGTCATGCGGTGGAACCGGCGGAAGCGGAAACCTCCGATGATCCGGTCACGCCGGCGCGGACGCGCGGTTTCATGTGGTACATGGGCATGGCCGCGCTCGCGGGAGTGATGGTGGCGATGGCGGCGTTGACCCGTTATTCCCTCGGCTGGCTGATTCTGCCGGTGCTCGCTTTTTTTGGTGTTTATCAGGCCGGTCGTCGTTTGCCCATGTGCGTGGTGGCCTTGCTGGCGTTTTTGGTGGTCATGGCGCCCTGGCTCGCGCGCAACTACAAACTTTGCGGCCATCCGTTTGGCACGGCGGAGTTCGCGGTCTTTTCCGGAACGCATGTTTTCGAGGCCAACCGCCTGGAGCGCTCGCTCCATCCAAATTTTGACAAGGTCTACACGGAGGAGATTGTCCGCAAGCTGCTGGCCAACACCATCGACTTGCTGTCGAAGGATCTTCCCCGCCTGGGCGGCAGTTGGGTGATCGCCTTCTTTCTGGTCGGCCTGATGATGCCGTTCCGCAACCCGACGCTGAACCGGTTTCGCGTCTTCCTGTGCGCGTCGCTGGCGGTGCTGGCGGTGGCGCAGGCGCTGGGGCAGACGCATCTGATCAACGAGGAGAACGGTGTCAACACGGAGAATCTGCTGGTGCTCCTCGCGCCCTTCCTTTTTGTGTTCGGCGTGGCGATGTATTTTATCCTGCTGGACCAATTGCCGCTGCCGTTTCCCGAGGCGCGGCAGTTCGTCAACGCGATTTTCTGCCTGATTGCCTGCGGCCCGTTTCTCATCACGCTGCTGCCGCCGAAGACTTATCCGGTGGTGTTTCCGCCTTACTGGCCGCCCTTGTTGCAGGGGATGGCGAATTTGACCGGCGAAAAAGACCTCATTATGAGCGACATGCCGTGGGCCATGGCGTGGTATGGCAACCGCGAGAGCGTTTGGGCGGTGCTCGATGTCGAGCGGGATTTTTACGCGATCAATGATTTTCAAAAGCCGGTCAAGCTGCTGCATTTGAGCCAGTTGACCACCGACGCGAAATTCTACTCCCAAATGTTCCGGGGTTACGTCTCGACCGAAAAAAGTTGGGAGTGGTTTCTGTTGCAGTCGCGCTTCACGACGAATGTTTCGCCTGGCTTCCCGTTAAGAAAGGAACTGCCCTACTTTTTAAGCCAGGGCCAGTTGTTCCTCTCCGACCAGGAGATTTGGATGCACGATCGCAAAAAGTAGCCCGTTGCCGGATGCTCGCTCCATGACCCCGACGCCGCCCCGGCCAGCGCCGCGCCGCATTGGTGTCATTGTGCTGCGGCAGATCGGGGACGTTCTCTTGACGACCCCGGCGCTCGCCGCTTTGCGCCAGCACTACCCTGGAGCGCGCATTACCGCGCTGATCAATGACTTCACCGCGCCCATGCTGGAGAACAACCCGGACGTGGACGAGGTCTGGACGTATCCCCGTGCCGCAAGGCCGGCAACTCTTGGCGCGCGCCTGTCGTCTGAATGGCGGTTGTTTCAGCGATTTCGCCGGGCAAAGTTCGACCTGACCCTCGATTTCACCACCGGCGACCGCGCGGCGATTTATTCCCTTTGTTGCGGCGCGCGGGACCGGCTCGCCTACGTCTCCAGTTACAACCGGTTTGATTGGAAGCGGCGGGCCTACACCCTCAATGTGCCGCGGCCGGACACCTTGTTGCACCAAGTCGAGCGCCATCTCAACATGCTCGCGCCGCTGGGGATCAAAGCCGCGTCGCCCCAATTGGTGCTCCGGCTGACACCCGGGGAAATGGCCTGGGCCAGGGCGCAACAACCGCCCGATAGGCGCGCCACCGCCGTCGGCCATTTCGTGGCGAACTGGTTGTTTAAATGCTGGGAGGATGCGAAGGCCGCCGCGGTGATCGACTGGCTCCAGCGCGAAAAGGGCTTTGGCGTGTGGCTGACGAGCGGGCCCGCCGCCCGGGAACGGGAGAAGGCGGAGAGCATTTTTGCGCTCTGCCGGGAAAAGCCGTCGGCGCGAATCGGTGACATGACCCTGCGGCAACTCGCCGCGCTGATCGCGACCAGCGGGCTGTTCGTCGGCGTGGACAGCGCGCCCACGCACATGGCGGCGGCGCTTGGTGTGCCGACGGTCGCGGTGTTTGGCCCGACGCTGGATCAAGTGTGGTCGCCGTGGACATCGCGCGGAACCGTGGCCCGCTCTCCCTGCCAATGCATCGCGGCCGGCAAGGTGCTCTGCGACCGGAACAAGTTGCGGGAGTGCTTTGCAGCGCTTCCGGTTTCGGCGGTGCAACAAGCCATCGAGAAGGTGCTGGCCAAAAATTGATTGCCCCGCGCGCAACGCGCCGCGCATAGTTCACCGACCATGGCATCGCACGAACCGCCCGCTCGCCCGAACCCGTGGTGGCGCGACCTCTGGCAGAAGAATTTTCTTGGCCTGATTCCGCACACTTTCGTCTCGCCGCGCGGGTATAAAATCGCCTGCCGGCGGCGCTACGAGATTCGGATGTGCGAGAAGATTTTCGGCTGCCAGCAATACCCGCTCGACCGGCTCCCGCGACCCGTGCGCACCGTCCTGGATGTGGGCGCGAACATCGGTGTTTTCTCCTTCTATTGCGCCGACACCTTCGCGGAGACCATCCAGGGCATTTACCCGGTCGAGCCGTTCGCCAAAAATTTCCGGCGCATCCAGGAAACAGCCCGGCGCAATGGCATCGACAAAATCATCCACCCGCTTAATTGCGCCGTCAGCGACAAACCAGGCCAGGCGGAGCTGCTGCTGGCGGACTCGCATTATTCGCACTCGCTCAACACCGCGAAGGTGAAGGATCCAAACGCCGCTCAACCTGTTGAAGTAACCACGCTGGACGAAATCATGCGCCGTCACAACCTGCAGGCCATCGACCTCCTCAAACTGGACGTGGAGGGATCGGAGTTGCAGGCCATCGCGGGAGGACGGGAGACGCTTACCGCCACACGCGCCGTCGTGATCGAGGTTCACAAGGGGTTTTGCAGCTTTGGGGACGCGAAACGCGCGCTCGCGGAGTTTGGCTTGCAGCCGCTGGCGGGCACGCAAGCGGCGGACGGGGATTTTGGCGATTACTGTTTTTGTCGCGAGGCGCGAGTGGCTTGACGCATGAGTAAATGGAAGCACTGGCTTGACCGGGAAAGCCGGACGGTGGAGGCGTTCGTCGCGGAATTCAGCGCGCGCCTGCCGGAGGGCAGCCTCGTGCTTGACGCCGGGGCGGGGGGCAGCCCTTACGGCGTTTATTTCAAGCGCCAGCGTTACATTACCGCCGATGTGCCGCAAAGTTTCAACCGCGGGACGGTGGCGGTGTACGCGGACATCGCGCGGTTACCCTTCGCGAACGACCAGTTTGACCAGGTGGTTTGCACCCAGGTGCTCGAGCATGTGCCCGACCCCCACGCGGTGATCCGGGAGTTTCAACGAGTGTTGAAACCGGGCGGTCAGGTCTTTCTCACCGTGCCGCAAGGGTGGGGCATTCACAACGAGCCGTGGCATTTTTTTAATTTCACCTGTTACGGCCTGCAATTGCTGTTCGACCAGGCGGGACTGCGATCCGAGTCCATTCGGCCGCGCGGCGGCAGCCTGGCGTACCTGGGATACCGGCTGCATGTGATTCCGCGCAAGGTGCTGAAGCAATATCGACGAGGCACGCGGCTTTGGAAGGGGCGGGAGCGCGATCCGAAAAACTCGCCCGCCGCCTACCAACTGGCCCGTTGCCTGTTGCAACCGGTTTTCTTTTTGCTCGATCTTTTGGCCACCGTGCTCATTTGGGCCGACCGGTGGGATTGTGAAAAACGCTTCACGCTGGGCTACTCCTGCGTTGCCCGCAAACCG
>CAZMLP010001036.1:0-7342 GCA_964566745.1 uncultured Verrucomicrobiota bacterium
CACCACGCGCTCGAATGCTTTCGGGGACTTGTCCGCGAGGAAATCCGAGACCTCCCGCGGCGAAGGCGGCAAGCCGGTGAGATCGTAGGTCACGCGGCGAAGAAGGGTGGCCTTGTCCGCCGGAGGCGCGGGTTTCAAGCCTTTTTCCTCCAGCTTCGCGAGAATGAAGAAATCGATGGGCACCCTCGGCCATTGCTGATTTTTCACGGCGGGCGGGGTGGCGGCCTTGACCGGCTGAAACGCCCAATGAGTCCTGGCCAGAGCCATCGGGTCGGGGCGACCGCTGGCGACGGTCTCGGGGTAGGGGACACCTTGCTTCACCCAAGTCTCCAAATCGGCGATCTGCGCGTCTGAAAGTTTTTTGTTCTTCGGCGGCATCTGCAAATCCTTGTCCGTGTAACGGACCGCCTTGATGAGGAGGCTGGCCTCCGGATTTCCGGGCACGACCGCCGCGCCGCTTTCGCCGCCTTTCAGCAGAGCGTCCCTCGTGTCGAGCAGCAACCCGCCTTTGACCTTCTCCGCCGTGGCGCTGTGGCACTTGAAGCACTGCTCGCTGAGGACGGGCCGGATCTTTTTCTCGAAAAACTCCAAATCCTCCGCCGTCGCCGCGTGAACGTGACCCACGCCGCCCGCCAGGCTGGCCACCAATGCCGCGAGCCACGATGTTGCCTGGCTAAATTTTTGGGCGCGACGTGAGCCGCGCAAAGGCGTTGAACGGGCCGATGGGACCATGCGTCATGTTTAAGAGGCCGTCTGAAAATTGCAAGATGCGGAGAGGCCGGACTTACCGCCGGCAAGAAAATATGATTGGGCAAAAAGATTGCGGGATGCCGCTTTGCTATTTTGGTCTCCGCGCCTCGGCGGTAAATTATTCCTCCGCCCGCGTTGCCACCACCCGCAATTCGCCCCAACCAATCTCCATTGGGTCATACCCCTCGGCCTCAAGCTGGTCGAACACGCGCCGGAATCCTTTGAAGCCGAGTTTGTCCGCCAGCACGGCGGTCTTGAACGGCGTCACCGGATGAAAACGGCTCTGTTCGGGGTCCGGTTCCCAGCCCGCATCGCGCAAGGTTTCCAGCAATTCCTCGGCCGGGTGATAGGGCCAGAAGAGCTTTTCCGCCTGCCGGCAGAAGAGCCAGCTTTCGGGCGAGTTGTCGCGCACGCAAGGCAGGATCGCGACCAGCCGTTTGCCTGGCCCCAACTGGCGGGCCGCCGAGCTGAACAGCAACTCGGGCGGGATCATTTCCGCAACGGGACTGGCAAGCAGTATGGATCCGAACACGCCAGGTTGTGGATAAAATGGCTGGCCCATCGCGGCTTGCACCAGGTCCATCGCCGCCGTGTCGGAGGACCAATCAAGCCAGTCGCCGGCCGCAATATTTTGCGTGGCGAACGCCTGCTGCTCCGCCAAATCGGAAGCCGACCAGCGCAACGGCAGATCATGGCGAAAGTGCCGCAAGAACTCGGCCGCGACGGTTGGAAAATTGGGGTTCAGTGTGACTCCTTACCAGCCGGTTGCCCCGCCGTCCGGCGCGCGATGGTCCGTTCCCGCCTCCAAAATGTTTTCGCGCCCGTTGACCACGATCACCTCCGCAACGCCCTGAGAGCCGATGGCCTGCACATGATGTCCCTGGTTCCGCAGCAGATCGATGGTGTCCGGCGAAAGCCCGTCCCTCTCATACTGGATTTGATCCGGCAACCATTGGTGATGGAAACGTGGCGCGTCCACAGCCGCCTGCGCGTTCATGCCGAAATCGACCACGTTGAGAATCGTCTCCAGCACCGTGCTGATGATCGTCCGCCCGCCGGGACTGCCCGTGACCATGAACAATTTGCCGTCCCTCGCCAGAATCGCGGGAGACATGCTCGAAAGCATCCGCTTGCCTGGCGCGGCGAGGTTTGGCGGCGTGCCAATCAAGCCCTCGCGAGTCGTCATGCCAGGCGCGGCATTGAAATCGCCCATCTCGTTGTTCAACAGAAAACCCGTGCCGGGCGCGATGATTCCCGAGCCGTAACTTTGCTCCAGCGTGTAGGTCATCGCCACCGCGTTGCGGTTTGGATCCACGACTGAGAAGTGAGTGGTTTCAGCGCTCTCCTGCGGCCAGGTGAATGTGTCCGGAGCCGAGGTGGAGGCGTGGTCCACGCGAATCGTGCGGCGTAATTCTGCGGCGTGTTTCTTATCCAGCAAGCGCGACAGGGGCAAGCTGGCATTGAAATCTGGATCACCCAAGTATTGCGCCCGATCCGCGAATGCCCGGCGCATCGCCTCGGCGGTCCAGTGGATGTTTTTTGCGGAGCCAAATCCGTTGGTCGCAAGATTGTAACCCTCCAAAATGTTTAATATCTCGATGATCGCCGTGCCACCGGAACTGGGCGGCGGCATGGAGATGACTTCGTAACCGCGATACGTGCCGCGAACCGGCACGCGGCGCCTGGCCTGGTAGCCTTTCAGGTCCGCGCGCGTGATAATCCCGCCACGCGCGAGCATTTCCCGCTCAAGCAAAGCCGCCGTCTCGCCCTCGTAAAATCCCGCCGGGCCGTTCTTGGCAATCCGCTCCAAGGTTCGCGCCAAATCAGGTTGTTTGAGAGTTTCGCCCGCCTGATACGGAACGCCGTTTTTGGTGAATTGCGCCAGCGACGCTGGATATTGGCGGAACAGCGGCAGGGTTTCGTTCAACGAGCGGGCCAGGCCGTCGCTGACCACAAAGCCGTCGCGCGCAAGGCGAATTGCCGGTTGCACGAGTTGTTTCCAAGGCAAGTGTCCTTGCTCTTTCCATGCGAGGTGCAAGCCCGCCACTGTGCCTGGCACACCCACCGCCAGATGACTATAATGATGGAGTCGGGCGTCATACTTGCCGTCCTTGAGGAACATTGTCGCGGAGGATTTGGCCGGGGCCGTCTCGCGAAAATCGTAGGTGACGGGCTCGCCGGAATTGGGCCGATATACCAGAAAACCGCCGCCGCCAATGTTGCCCGCCATGGGATGCGTAACTGCCAACGCGAAAGCCGTCGCCACCGCCGCGTCGATGGCATTGCCACCCGCGCGCAAAACGTCCGCGCCAACGCGCGACGCAATTTCGTTTTGCGACACCACCATTGCATGGCTGGCGCGAATGGGGACGGAACCGGCCCGCGCCGGTGTCGTCGGCGCCAAAAGGACTCCCAGAAGCGCCATGACTCCGGCCAATGGGCGCCGCCTAAAGAATCGCAATATGCGAAGCCACGGACTGAAAATGGAACGGTCCATGCGAAGCGCGGCTAACTTAAGGCGGCGTTGGGTGATGTCGAGCCGCATTCGACGCGGATGCAATATCGGTTTGACACGAGGTTGCCCCCTTCGGAGCATGGTTGCATGTCGAATACGTCAAACCTGCCCGGCCAACCGGGCACGGATGTCCGCGATTTGTACGTGGACCTGATGAAGAAATGCGTGTCCTTCTCACTTTGGGAGGGAGAGGACGGCTCTATTTTGGAAGTGGGAGGAAGCTTTCGGCTGCGGCTTTTGATTTTGGCCATCAAGTTGAAGCGAATGCTCTTTGGCGGAGCGAGCGACAAATCACTCCGCCAAGAGGGCAAGGACTGGCCCCGGCTGGCGCACACCATGATCGGCCAAAAGCGCATCGACAATCTTGAACATTGCGTGCGGACTGTGATCGAGGAGGGCATCCCTGGCGACCTGATTGAAACTGGTGTCTGGCGCGGAGGAAGCTGCATATTTATGCGGGCGATTCTGAAGGCGTACGGCGTCAAGGACCGCACCGTGTGGGTCGCGGACTCGTTTGCCGGCCTGCCGGAGCCGGATCAAAACAAATATCCCGACGACGCGGGCGACAAGCATTACACGTTCAAGTCCCTGGCCATCTCGCTGGAGCAGGTGCAGGAGAACTTCCGCAAGTATGGCTTGCTGGACGACCAGGTGAAATTTCTCAAGGGCTGGTTCAAGGACACTTTGCCCACCGCGCCGATCAAACAACTGGCGGTTTGCCGGCTCGACGGCGACATGTACGAGTCCACCATGGATGGCTTGGTGAATCTCTATCCGAAGCTGGTCAAGGGCGGATTCATGATTATCGACGATTACGGCGCCGTGCCCGCCTGCAAGAAGGCCGTCGAGGATTACCGGAAGGCCAACGGCATCACTGATCCGATCAAGGAAATCGACTGGACCGGCAGTTACTGGCGTCGCACACAATAACCGGTGTGCCGCGGAACGATCTTATGGCAGCGCCTTCCCCACCCGGCGACAATCCCCTCGGCCTCGCGCGCGAACTGGCGCGGCGGGTGATTCTGGGGGCCTTTGCGGCCCATGCTGGATTGATCGACCTGCTCAAAAAGGAGGTTCCGATCGCGCCGGATTTGAAAGAATTGGCCGAGGTGCAGGAACGCGCCCGACCGCGCACGGACATTAGCGACCATTTGGTGACGCTGTTCACGGAGTCGTTGCCGTTGCGCCCCAAACTGATCGTCGAGCTTGGCGTGCGCGGCGGCGAGAGCACGTTTGTTTTCGAGCGCGTCGCCCGGCTCTGCGGGTCGGATCTTCTGAGCCTCGATTTGGACGATTGCTCTGCGGTCATCAATTACGACAAATGGCACTTCGTGCGGGCGGACGATGTGGAGTTTGCCGGGCGGTTTGCCGAATGGTGCCGGTCGCGCGGCATCGAGCCCGCCATTGACGTGCTCTTCATCGACACCAGCCACATTTACGAGCACACGCTGGCGGAAATTCGCGCGTGGTTTCCGCTCGTGGGCCCGCGCGGCAAGGTGTTCTTCCACGACACGAACCAGCGCCACATTTATCGCCGGCGCGATGGCAGCTTTGGCCTTGCCTGGACGAATGATCGCGGCGTGATCCGGGCGTTGGAGGATTATTTCCAACACCCGTTCAATGAAGGTGTGAACTTCACCGACACGCGTGATGGCTGGCTGATCGAGCATCATGCTTATTGCAGCGGCATGACGATGCTGACCCGCGTCCCCACGGGGAAATAGCGGGTGCCTAAATCCGAATGTCGAAAGAAGTCCCGCGTCCCAATTCCCGAACACGGCGACGCGTTGCCAGGAAGCCAATTCGGAATTTGTAGATCGGGTGATTGACTATTCTCTCGTTATTCGTGATTTGGTTTTCGTCATTCGGCCCGGCCACCACTCCGGTTTTCGAGTTGAATTCAAAGGCACGCCCCGTATCGTCGCGGTGAATCCATTGGCGTCCTACAACATGAAACGAAACCTGGTTTTGCTGGCCATGATGGCTTTCTCCGTGATTGCCCGCGCTGAGATGAAAACGCCGTTGCCGCTTTGGCCCGGGGGCGCGCCCGGCGCGCTGGGCAAGGAGGACAAGGACACGCCCACGATCACGCCGTATCTGCCCGAGGCGGGGAAAGCGACGGGCGCGGCAATCGTGGTCTGCCCGGGCGGCGGTTATGGCGGGCTCGCGCCGCACGAGGGGAATGATTACGCGCTTTGGTTAAATCAGCACGGCGTCATCGCGTTCGTGTTGAAATACCGTCTCGGCTCCGGGGGCTACCGGCACCCGCGCATGCTGGAGGACGCCGCGCGGGCCGTGCGTTATGTGCGCGCCAAGGCGGCGGATTGGAGTGTCGATCCAAAACGCGTTGGCATCATGGGTTCCTCGGCGGGAGGCCATCTTGCCTCCACGCTGGTGACACATTTCGACGCCGGCAAGCCGGACGCGCCCGACCCCATCGACCGCCAAAGCTCGCGGCCGGACATTGGCATCCTCTGCTACGCGGTGATCAGCATGGGGCCGAACACGCACCAGGGCTCAAAAGAAAATCTGCTCGGAAAGAATCCCCCCCACGATCTGGTGTGGCTGCTTTCCAACGAACAGCAGGTGACACCGCAGACCCCGCCTTGCTTTATCTGGCACACGTTCGAGGACCAGGCGGTGAAAGTGGAAAACAGCCTTGAATTTGCCGCCGCCTTGCGCCGCGCGGGCGTGCCGTTTGACTTGCACGTCTATCAAAAGGGCCGTCACGGCATTGGCTTGAACGACAAGCCGCCCTTCGCCAATCCGCATCCGTGGGCCGCGGATTGTTTGTTCTGGCTCAAAGAGCAGGGTTTTGTGAAGTGAGCATCGCGACAGGAATGTCAAAACACACCTTTTTGAAAGCGGGGACTTTTTGCTGAACACATCTTTCCCGGCGGAAAATTTATGAGATCACTGGTCATTGGCATTGATAGCGGCACGCAGTCCACCAAGGCGCTCGTTGTGAACGCCGCGAACGGCAAGGTTCTTGGCTCCGGCTCGCAGGCGTATGGTTTGATTCCCGGCCTGCCGCCCGGCGCGAAGGAGCAGCATCCCAAAACCTGGCGCGACGCGACCGCGAAGGCGGTGAAGCAGGCGTTGAAGGCCGCCAAGGCCTCCGCGGCCGAGGTCAAGGCGATCGGAGTGAGCGGCCAGCAGCATGGCTTCGTGCCGTTGGACGAAAAGGGCGCGGTGATTCGCCCCGCCAAACTTTGGTGCGACACCACCACCTCCACCGAGTGCGAGGAAATCACGGCCGCGCTCGGCGGTCCAAAAGCCACGATCCGGGCGATTGGCAACGCGGTCCTGCCCGGCTTCACCGCGCCAAAAATTCTCTGGCTGAAGAAGAACGAGCCGGCCAATTACCGCCGTCTCGCCACCGTGCTTTTGCCGCACGATTACCTGAACCATTGGCTTACGGGCCAGGCCGTCATGGAATACGGCGACGCCAGCGGCACCGCGTTGCTCGACGTTCGCAAGCGCCGCTGGTCCACCGCCGCATTGAAGGCGATTGATCCCGAACTGATGGACAAGCTGCCGCTCTTGATTTCCAGTGATCAACCGGCTGGCATGCTCCAGGCGACGACCGCAAAGGAGCTTGGCTTGGGCACGGAGGTCGTGGTCAGCGCGGGGGGCGGCGACAACATGATGGGCGCCATCGGCACCGGCAACACGCGCGCGGGTGTCATCACCGCGAGCTTCGGCACGAGCGGCACCATTTACGCCTGCGCGGAAAAGCCGGTGGTCGATCCGCTGGGCGAGATCGCCGCGTTCTGCGACTCCACGAACCGCTGGCTGCCGCTGCTCTGCACCATGAATGTCACTGTCGCCACCGAGATGTTGCGGCGCGACTTCGACTGGACTCACGAGGAGTATGCCAAGGCCGTGGCCGAGACCCCGGCTGGCTCCGGCGGGCTGTTGCTGCTGCCGTATCTCGAAGGCGAGCGGACCCCGAATGTTCCCGCGGGCACCGGCGTCTTTTTCGGCGCGAACCTGGGCACCTTCAACCCGGGTAGTTTTGCCCGGGCGGCGATGGAGGGGGTGACGCTCGGGATGAATTACGGCCTGCGCCGCCTT
>CAZMLP010001037.1:0-2675 GCA_964566745.1 uncultured Verrucomicrobiota bacterium
GTTAAACGGACGCAGGCTTGGCCTGTATGTGTTGCGCGAGGGATTCACCGGGGAGTTTCTGGCGCGAGGCTTTGGGCGCGGCGACGGCAACTTGTATGACGACGAACTGGGCCACGATGTGGATCAGCCAATGAAGCTGGATTCCGGCGACCCGAAAAATGATCAAAAAGACTTGAAGGCGCTGGCCAGCGCGGCCACGGAACCGGATCACGCGCAACGCTGGCAGAGTCTCGCGGCGATTTTGGACATTGAGCGGTTTGTGAATTTCATGGCGGTGGAGGTGATGATTTGTCATCGGGACGGCTATTGCCTCGCGCGGAACAATTTCCGCATCTACCACGATCCGGCCCGCGACCGGCTGGTCTTTCTCCCGCAAGGGATGGACCAGTTGTTCGGCAGCGCGAAATATCCCCTTCACCCAAAAATGGCCGGGATTGTGGCGCAAGCCTTATGGGAGTTGCCCGAAACGCGAAAATTGTATCGCGAACAATTGCAATCACTGGCGAGGCAATTTCTCGTGCCGGAAAAATTGGGGCGGGAAATCGACGAAATTATGGCGCGAATCGGCCCGAGCCTCACGGGCGCTGAGCGGAAGGCCCTGGATCGGGAGGCAGCGGAAACGAAAGGACGCATCGGGCGGCGGGCGGCGTTTCTCATCGGCCAATTGAGCGCGCCGGAGCCAAAGCCGGTGGAATTCAAGAATGGGATGCCGCCGTTGACCGTCTGGCGGCCGGAGGACGAGGCGACGGCCGCGGACATGAAACAGAAAACCGGCCCGGAGGGGGTCATGGCGCTGCAAATCAGGGCGCGCGAACGAACCATTGCCTCCTGGCACGCGCGCGTGATGTTGCCGCCAAGCCGGTACCGCTTCACTGGACGCGCGTGGGTGGCGGGATTGAAACCGCTGCCATACGGAAAACATCACGGCGCCGCGTTGCGGGTGGCGGGAAGTCCGGCCGCGATGTCTGCCAAAACGCCGGCGTGGAACGACTTGGGGGTGGAGTTCGAGGTCAAAGCCGGGGCAGAGATGGTGGATTTGATCTGCGAGTTCCGTGCCGGCGGCGGCGAGGCGTGGTTCGACTTGAGCTCGTTAAAGTTGATCCAAATAAAATGAGACGATGTGCAAATCATTCGATGAAGTTTGTCCTCTGGCGCTTTTCGAAGAATGGAAGGGCGGCGGTTTTTGGTGTCTCAGGCGCGAAGAATTTGGGCCAATTACAATCGAAGTGATCCTGATGCATCTCGCGAAAGAGGAAACACCGGGACCAGGCGACAAACCTGTGGCCTGCGCCAGCAACCAGCCGGAACGCTCTCCTCTTGCCGCTTGGCGGCACCGCCGGTTTCCCGTTTAATCCCGTGAGCCATGCACGACATCATCGGCACGTTGATCCAGCTTTCCCGCGAGATTGGCCGCGAGGACCGTCGGCTCGCGCTGCTCGCCGAGGGCAATACCTCCGCGCGCGCGGGCGAGGGACGTTTCGCGGTCAAGGCCAGCGGTTGCTCGCTCGCCACTCTGGGCAGCGAGGATATCACGCTTTGCGAGAGCGCGAAGATATTGGCCTCCCTCGACGGCGGCATGCTGCCCGACCGCGAGGTCGAGTCGGTGCTGCTTGGCGCCCGGGTGAATGGCCAAGGCAAAAAGCCAAGCGTCGAGGCGATGTTCCACGCGTGGCTGCTGACACTGGACGATGTTCACTTCGTCGGCCATTGCCATCCGGTCGCGACCAACCAAATCCTCTGCTCGCCGGGCGCCGCAGAATTTGCCAGGAACAGGCTTTTTCCTGACGAGGTGGTTTGCTGCGGGCCGGAGTCGGTGCTGGTGCCGTATGTGGACCCTGGCATTCCCCTCGCCAAGGCCATCCGCGACGAAACCACACGTTTCATTCAGAAAAAGGGCCTGGTTCCCCGCCTGATCCTCTTGCAAAACCACGGCATTATCGCGCTCGGCAAAACCCCGAACGCCGTCCTGGCTTGTCTTCAGATGGCGGAGAAGGCCGCGGAAATCTTTGTTGGCGCGTCCTTGCTGGGCGGACCCGTTTTTATGACCGCGGACCAAATCAACCGCATCGCCAAACGCCCGGACGAGGCCTATCGCCAGCGGCAGTTGAAAATGTGAGGCTGCCACACGCCGCATGACCACTCACTATCTTGCCTGCGACCTTGGAGCTGAAAGTGGCCGGCTCGTTCACGGAACCTTGGAGAACGGCCGTCTCGCGCTGACAGAAATCCACCGCTGGCCGAATGGCCCGGTGAAGGAGGGAAGCTCGATCCATTGGGACATGGCCAAATTGTTTGCCGAGCTGCAGGCCGGCTTGGCCAAGGCCGGCAAACTGGGCGTCCCGTTTTCCAGCATCAGCACCGACTCCTGGGGGGTGGATTACGTGCTCTTGGACGACCAGGGCGCGCTGATCCCGCCCGCGTTTCATTACCGCGACCCGCGCACGGCGCTTGGCCTCAAACGCGTGCAGGCCCGCGTGGCGTGGCCCGTGATCTTCGCCGAGACCGGCATCCAGTTTATGCCGATCAACGCGATTTACCAGTTGATGGCGGAGAATTTTCACCGGTTGCACGACGCCCGCCGCCTGCTTGGCGTGGGGGACGCGTTCAACCATTGGCTGGGCGGCGAGCCGTGCATGGACCAGTCCCTCGCCAGCACCTACCAGCTTTATAATCCG